>NZ_CP083665.1 GCF_020097815.1 Haloprofundus salinisoli | reverse complement strand
CGTAACAGAAAAGCAACGATACTTCGTTGCTTGGGACCGTAACAGAGTTGAAACATGGGTTCGAGGGGGAGAAAGGCGTCCATGTATAGACCTCGCGTCAGTGCGGTCGTCGAGCGGTTTCCCGGCGTTCTCTCGAGACGCGTACTCCTTTCCCCGGCAGTAACCTCCTGTTCCCGTGCACCCCCCTCTCTCGTGACCGTTACATCCGCGAACATGGTGTGTGTGAGACCGATGTCGTTCAAATCCCTCCTAACCGCTAAATAAGCGCGATAGATGGCCTGTAACGCTCGAATTGGTTTATTGTCTATGTTTACATTAGCGACGGTACCCCCTCTAAATCACCCCGAAATGAGCGCTTCGACTGTTTCGACTATTTCCCGTCGAACTCTCGCTTCGTCTGGAACTCCAGTGGTTGAATGTCTGCCATCTCTCTCAGGGCAACGAAAAATGAAAAATAGCCAACTAGACAGGTATCTTACCCTTCAACCCGGCGTAGAAGGTGTTCATTTTCATTCGCGATACTGGTGTCTCAGACTCGAATCCCCCGAATACATTCGCGGCGGTGGTGTGCCCCGCCTCGTCGTTTCTCCCGTCCGGATGTTCACACTCATCGTTCCGGAGTTACATCCGCGACGTGGCTTCTGAACCCCTTTCGACAGTTTGGCCGTTTCAGCCGAACTAGTCGCCCAAAACGCGGCGTTACATTCGCGGCGCACCCCCCATTTTGTCGGTAGACTTATCGGCATCGCTTCGAAAGGTTCGGCAACCCGATGACCGACGAAAATCCCTCCGAAACGGACCGCGATTCACTCTTCCGGTACGAGGAGCCGATTTTCGCGCGCGAGGAACTTCTTGACATCCGACATATCCCCGGCCCGGAACGGATCGTCGGCCGTGACACCCACATGCAGCGGGTTGCAAACGCGGTCAACCCGGCAATTTTCGGCCGACCGCCCAAGCATCTCCTGATATACGGGAAGACCGGGACCGGAAAGTCACTCGTCTCCCGCCACGTAACAGAACGGTTGGCGGCCGAAGCAGCCAAGGACGAGGTCACTGTCCGGACCGCGTTCGTCGACTGCGGCGAGGAGAACACGGAGACGTCCGCGGTGAAAACGATTGCGAGCCAGTTGAACGAACCCGCCGAAACCGGCGTCTCGGTCCCCGAACGCGGACTTGCCACTGGAGACTACTACAAACGACTCTGGCGTATCCTCGACGCTCGATGTGACGTTGCGCTGATTCTTCTCGACGAAATCGACATGCTCGAAGACGACGAGATCCTTCGGAAACTCTCTCGAGCGGGCGAGAACAACCGCGTCTCACGCTGCAGTATCGGCGTCATCGGCATCAGCAACAAGATCGACTATCCCGACCAGTTGACGGAGCGCGTCAAAAGTAGTTTCCAGCACGACGAGATCGTTTTCAAACCGTATACCGCAGGCCAACTCGGCGACATCCTCGACAACCGGCGCGATGCGTTCCGGCCCGGTGTTCTCGGCGATGACGTCATTCCGCTCACGTCCGCGCTCGCCGCGCAGGAACACGGCGACGCGCGGAAAGCGATCGATATCCTCCGCAACGCCGGTCGGATCGCCACCGAAGAGGAACTCACGGAAGTGGTCGTAGATCACGTGCGCAAAGCGAAGGAGCGTACGGAAGCGAACCGGTTCAACGAAATCGTAGCCGGAACCCCCGTTCAGGGGAAGGCAATTCTTCTCGCCCTCGCGATGTTGACGCTTGTCGCCGACGAGACGGAGTTTTCGACCAAACGCGTCTACGACACGTACACGTCCATCGTGAGCGAAATCGGGATGGACCAGTTGTCGGAGCGGCGGGTCAACGAGATTCTCCAGGAACAGGCGTTTTTGAACGTCATCAACTCCACTCGCACGAGTCGCGGCCGTGGTCGCGGTGTGTACAGTACCCACCGTCTGCTCGAGGACGCTGATATCGTGAGGAAAGTGATCACCGCCGACGATCGATTCGACGGATTCGACGGAGTCGGCGCGTAACGGGTCACGGCCCGATCTGAGTCCCGTTCGGTTGCTCTGAGGCTTCGCTACGCGAGGAGGCGGTAGGCGTTCAGACAGATAATCGCAGTGAAGAAGAGCACCGCCCACACCTCGGCTGCTAACACGCTCACGATCGGTACACCGACGACCGCACCGAGCGTCGCTCCGAGCCCGACTAGCCCGAGAATCAGCTCTTCGGACTGCCAGACGTCGCGGACGGTCGAAGGCTCGACGTACACGAGCACGTCTTCGAGGTTCGGTCCCGGTGCGACCGTTCCGGTGCTTTGATTGTACTCAATGACGCCGTTCTCCGCCAACTTCGGGAGGTGCGTCTGTTGGAGCGAGACGTAGACGCTCTTGTATACCTTCTCCGGTGCCGGGGTTTCCTCCGCTTCGGCGGCCGCGATCGTCCGAGCGATATCGCCGATAGTTACCGATTCGACCTCCTCGGCCAACAGCGCCATCACCATCCGGCGGCGGTCGTTTTTGAGGAGATCGAAGACGACGTCCTCTCTCGCCGCCGGATTCGGTGTCTTCGATCGTCTGCTTTCGCCGACAGGACTCAGTTCCGCGAACATCACACCTTACCAAGTGTGTAGTCCGTATTCATTCTTATTCAGAAAATCCAGTAATATAGCGTTTAATGACTGTGAATACGACGGTTTTGGTGCCCTGAGGGACCCCTCGTTCAGTCGGAGATTTCCTCTCGATAATCGACAGATTGTCCGAGCAATACCTCCCTGGCCGCGGCGTACTCTCGTCTCAGTCAGTACTCACGATGGGTTCTCTCGATCGACTAAGCTACTGTTACTCCGGGTAACGCCGCACATAGCTATCTGTGATACTTCCGTACGATAGAACGGTCGTCTCGGAAAGCACCCGAGGCCGAAGTCACGTCCACTTCACCATGAACACCACACGATACGTACCCGGAATGCGTCCTCACGCTCCGAAGCGAAACCTCCTTGTCGGCCTCTGGTACGCGTTTCTGGTGTTCTTATTCGCCGGTACCGTCCTGTAGTCCGGCAATTCCGCAGTACAAACTCTCAACTGTCTGATTTCGAATCTCCGCCCCGACTATTCCATTTTCAATGTTTTGTCTCGCGCCTGCGCGAGGCACCGTCGTGAAGGTACAGTTCCCAACAATCGAATCTCGCCTGCGACTGGGACCCCGGTTCGGGGTGTGCTACTCCACGTAACCCGCTTTCTCGCCGTTGCGCTGTCGTTCGACTGACGGACTGTCGGCGCTCCGCCCGTCGGTCTGACAGCGGCAGTTCCCACGGTCGAGTAACTCGGGAAACGACAGCGACCGGTCGCACTCGCCACAGACGACGGTCGTGTCCACGTACACGTCGAACGAATCGAGGGTGACGACATCTGCTCGTTTCAGCCGCTCGACCGTCTCTTCGGTGACCAACCGCATCCTGTTCTGCAGCGAGAGAACCGTCTTGTCCGCTTTTTCCACGCGCGACTCGGGGTCGGCTGTTCGGTCCCGCGTCGCGCCGAGGCACTCGCGGAGGTGCGTGTGTATTGTCTGGTGCGAAACGAAATCGTTGCGGACGCGCTCTACGTTGACCCCAGCGCGTTTGAGATAGTTCTCCGTCTCGGCCCGTTGTCCGGCACTTACCGACCCGTCACAAAGGCGCTCGTGGAGGTGTGTCACGTCGCCGTCCAACATCGGTATCGGCGTCTCGGCCATCGCCGACTCCAGCACTCGCTCGTTGAAATGCGTCTCCAATCGACGGAGACTGTAGCGCTCGCTGCCCTCGCCCAACCATCGGGAGACGAGAACCTCGTCGATTCGGCTCAATTCGTACTGCTCGGCGACTCGTTCGACCTTGCACCCGCAGCCATCCTCCGGTTCGACGGTGGTGCCCCGCTGCTGGTTCATGGCTGCTACCCTGTGTTCGATTGGCGAGATAAACCTTTCGACGAATGCGTAATTCAGATTTTCATTAATTTTCTCCACGCCCGCCCCCGGCGAGAACGCGCATCCCCGTGCTAACAGCGAGCAGTGTTGCGAATTACATAGATACCCGTGTAAAGAGCGGGCGGTTTTCGATGTCGGTTCGTCTTCATCTGCGGCGGGAAACCGACGCATACCAAAGGGTCGTCGCTCGAAACGAGTACCAATGAGCGAATCACCAACGGGACAGACCGTACTCGTCACCGGCGGCGCAGGCTTCATCGGCAGTCATCTCGTCGACGCTCTCGTCGAGGAGAACGAGGTCCGAATCTTAGACGACTTCTCGTCCGGACGGCGGGAGAACCTCAACGACGACGTCACTCTCTTCGAGGGGGATATCCGAGACGACGACCTCGTCGCACGCGCGACCTCGGGCGTCGACCTCGTCTATCACACCGCAGCGCTGGTCAGCGTCTCGGCGTCGGTCGAAGATCCGCTCTTGAGCCACAGCACGAACGCGTCGGCGACCGTCTCGCTGCTCGAACACGCCCGACAGGAGGGTGCGAGAGTCGTTCTCTCGTCGAGTGCGGCCATTTACGGACAACCCGAGGAAGTTCCGGTCTCGGAGTCGCATCCGAAGGACCCGGAGTCACCGTACGGCGCGGACAAACTCGCGCTCGACACGTACGCGAGACTGTATCACGACCTCTATGGGCTCGAGACGGTCGCACTCCGATACTTCAACGTCTACGGTCCGCGCCAGACCGCCGGCGACTACAGCGGCGTCATCAGCATCTTTCTCGAACAGGCGAGGGCGAACCAACCGATAACCGTCGAAGGCGACGGGGGACAGACCCGGGATTTCGTCCACGTGAGCGACGTGGTTCAAGCGAACTTGGCGGCAGGGACGACCGATGCGGTCGGTCGGGCTTACAACGTCGGCACCGGCGACACGATCTCGATAAACGACCTCGCGGAGGAGATTCGAGACGCCGCGGACTCCTCGTCGGAGATCACACACGTCGACGCCCGGCCTGGGGACGTCCGAGACAGTCGGGCAGACATCTCGCGTATCCGTGATGCACTCGACTTCGAACCGACGGTGACGCTCGCTGACGGCTTAGCGTCGCTGTGCGAGTGACCCCCCACCGAGCGTGAACGCCCGCACTGCTCGCCCTCCGGTAGCCTCGCTTCGGTTCCTGCTCTCTCGTCTCCGCACACATCACTGAGAATGACAGACCATTTAATAGTTATTTTCGAACATTTGGAACGTGATAAAGGCTATATCCTCTGAAACAGTCTGTGCATAAGTAATCCGGAGACAGCGACGCCATCGTGGCCGACTGCGTCCCACTCTGGAGAAAAGTATGAGACAGGATATCAGCGTCATTCGAGCATGATTTTGGGCAGAGATATGCATACACACGTGAAACTGTTCGTGCTCTGTATCGTCCTGCTGAGCGGCGTGTGCGGTTCGGTCTCCGCAACCGACGAATCGGCAGCCCCCGTCGCTGAATCCACGGACGTCTTTGCGGTTACTACGGGCCAGACCACCGACGGGATTTCTCCGTTCGCCAACCCGCTCGTACAGCTCGCCGCGAGTGACTCGGTCGTACAGACCGACGTCGAGTCGCTCTCGGCCGCTGTCCTGCCGTCGTTCGTCGCGGACGTCGGTAGCAGACTGTTGGACACCGTCTTCGACGGTTCGTTGCTTCGAGAGAACTCACCCGGATTCGCGTTGACCATGTTCCTCGGTCGCTTAGACGCCGCGTCGACCACGGCGATGCAGCGGGTCGACGCGAGCTCGGCGATGACCGACGACGTGCACGCTGCACCACCCATCGAGTGGATGAATCCGAATCCGAACGAACGTCTCGCTGAAATCGACTATTTCGCGCTCATGCTGAGCCTCACGACGGTACTCGTGAGCATCGGTCTCGTCGCGTATCGTCGGCTCTCGGCACCGCACGGTATCGAACGCGAAGTCGAACCGTCGCTCGCTGAACCGGAACCGACGCTCACCGACGAGGAACGTATTATGCAGCTACTCGAGGCTCACGACGGCCAAATGCGGCAGGTCGAAATCGTCGAGGAAGTCGAGTGGTCGAAAGCCAAAGTGAGTCGACTGCTCTCGCAGTTAGACGAGGACGGAAAAATCACGAAACTCCGCCTCGGCCGCGAGAACCTCATCTGCACTCGCGGTCGCGAACCCGAAGCGTCTCGGTCCCCGTTCGCCGCCCTCCAGGAGAACTGAGAGCCTACAGTAGTAGCTATCTCCTAACCTGTTTCAGTAGACGAATAACAATCCCCCTAACCAGTCAATTCTCGAACTGACCCCCGCGCCCGATGGTGCGGGTGGGGAGTGATCATGAGTTTACAAACAGGAATTTTTGTCACAATGCGTCGTCTGCGCCGGTCTATCACCGGCCGAAGAGTGTCGAGACGCTTCGCTGCGATTACGTTCGCCGCGGTGCTTCTCGTGAGTTCGATAGCTGGTCCCGTCACTGCGATGGCTCCGGCTGCCGATCAGGCGGCCATCGGAAACGTCGACGCGACCGCTTCGGACTCGGCACCGATAGAGTCGAACGAAACGTATCACGGCGCCGACGGAGTCGTCTTCTCGAGTATGGTAGAGACCGACGATGGAGGGTTCCTCCTCGCCGGGTGGGTCGACAGCGGTAAAGACGACCTCGGTGACCAAGCCACCGTCGTCAAAGTCGACGCTGCGGGCGAGCGTCAGTGGACCAAACGATTCGGTGACGAGGGTACGGACCGCCTGTTCGACATCGTCGAATCCGACGACGGTTACGTCGCCGTGGGTCGCTCGAACGATGATTCGGGCTGGTCGCAGGCGTGGGCCGTCGGTCTCTCAAACGACGGCACCGTCGACTGGGAGAAGCAGTACGGCGACGCCCGTGGCGACGCCTTCTGGTCTATCAGCCGCGCGGGTGATACGTACTTGATGAGCGGTTGGACGCCGACGGACGGCGACGGTGCTGACGGCTACGTAGTCGCCGCCGACGAGGCCGGCGAAGTCGACTGGGAGTGGACCACGGACGGCCCACAGGACGAGTACATCCGTGACAGCGTCGTGACCGACGACGGCGTCGTGTTCGTCGGCGACTCAACGACGTTCTTCGGCAACAGCGTCGGCTACGTGGCGAAACTCGGCACCGACGGAACGCTCGTCTGGGAACAGACGCACGAGAAGGCGGGCTCCGACGTGGAGTACCGCTCCGTCGCCACCGGTGACGGGGAGTTCGCCATCGCCGGGATCGACAACGGCCAGTCGAACGAGAAACCCGACGGCTTGTTCGCACGCTTCAGCGACACTGGTGAGTTCCGCAACAGCCGAACGTACGGTGACAGAGGCTACGACATGCTGGAGGGAATCGCCTACACCGGCGACGGGTACATCCTCAGCGGTGGCAACCGACTCTTCGCCTCCTGGGATCTCGACGGCTGGCTCATCCGGACCGACGAGAAAGGCAACTCCGAGTGGCGAGAGCGTCTCGGGACGACCGACCGTGACGCGCTCTGGCCCGTCGTCACCACCGACAGCGGTTACGCGGCCGCCGGGTTCACCGGCGACGAGGGGTGGTACGTGAGCATCTCCCGCCGTGTCGACGGAACCATCTCCGCCGAGAACGGCACGTCGACGGTGACGTTCGGCGACGAACCGCTGCAGCTCACGTACGACGGAGAACGAAACCAGAGCGACGTTTCGCCGTCACTCACGCGTCGCCAGTTCCTGGACCAGTCGATGCCGGGTACGCCGATGTACGCCGCGAGCATCGCCAGCACCGACGAGGGTGAGGACTCGCTGACGCAGGTCAGCGCGCGGTTCGACGAGGCGGCGCTGCGAGAACGGAACGTCTCCACGGCGTCGCTTCGCCTCGGTTACTACGCCGACGGACAGTGGCAGTTCGCAAACAGCGAGACGACCGTCGACAACGGCACTGTCGTCGTCCACGCGATGCTGCCCTCGTCGGCTAACGCGATCTATGGCGTCTCCTCGCTCGAAGCACCGACCGCTGTCGTCGACGGCGTCCCGCAAGGAGCGGTCGCCCCCGGTGAGGCTGTCGACCTGAGCGCAGCCTCGTCGACCGGCGGGTCCGACGAGAACGTCTCGGTCTCTTGGTCGTTCGCCGACGGCACCGCCGAAGGCGAGTCTGCGACCGTTCAGTTCGACGAACCCGGTCACCACGACGTCACTGCGACGGTGACGAACGCGCACGGACTCACCGCCGAACAGACGGTCTCCGTCCTGGTCAACGACCAACCGACCGTCACCGTCGACGCACCGCAATCGTTGTCGGTCGGTGAATCCGCGCAACTCAGTGCAACAGTCGCGAACGACATCGGCAACACCACGGTCACGTGGCTACTGCCGAGCGGTAACCAGACCGGTTCGACGGTCGAGTACGCGCCGCAGTCTGCGACCGAGCAGTCCGTCGTCGTCGTCGTCCGAGACGAGTTCGGCGCGGAGACGAGACAGACGCTAGAGATCTCCGTCGACGAGGTACAGAACCAGCAGAGCGCGTCCGAGACGACGACTTCGACGACGACGCCCGGGTTCGGGACCGTCGTCGCGTTCGCCTCGTTGATACTGTTCGCGGTGGGCCTCACGCGTCGATCCCGACGCTGAGGTTTCAATCACTGCTATTCTGACGAAGAGATAAGTCGGTCGCATACAACTGTGGGGTATGGATTCGACTGCCCCCGGAGACGCTATCAAAGCCGACCAGTACCAGTACGAAGACGGGACAGTGGAAGTCGTCTTCGCGGTCTCTGACGGCCGAGTCCTCACACTTCGCGAGTACCCCGACGTGCCGACGTTCAACCGCACTACCGAAGTCGCGGCGTACCGGGGCACTCATCAGGCGGTCGCGGAACTCCCGGACCTGATGGCGTTCGAGGATCTCGACCTCTAAAAACGAGTTAGCGGTACTGCTGGTAGACGCCGAGAACGATGATGAGCGTGAGGAAGATTACTGCCCAGACCTCGACGGCGAGCGCGTTGAGAACGGGAACCCCGAGCTGGGCACCGATAATCGTGAGCAGCCCGACGACGCTCACAACCAGATACACCGACCGCTGCATGGCCTCGAGACCGGTGGTTCCGTCGGTGTACACCTGAATTTCGTTCATTCGAGCGCCCGGCATGATGCGCTGGTCATCCGCGTCGTACTGGATGATTCCCTGCTCTTCGAGCTTCGGGAGATGAGTCTGTCGAAGCGAAACGTACACGCTCTTGTAGAGCTTCTGTGCGTCCTCCTCGCTGTCCGCCTCCTGTGCGGCTATCTGCTCTGCGAGTTCGGAGACGGCGATGCTCCCGCCGCTTTCGGCTAGTCCGTTAATCGTGGCTCGTCGGCGGTCGTTTCCCAATATGTGGAATATCTCCGCCTCATCCAGTTCTCCTTCCGAATTTGCCTCGCCCGTCATTCTCTCTAACGAGTTCATTGTCCTCTCTCAGTCCCGCACAGCATTGTGTGACCCACTGTCCCAGTTTCGTCTCAGTATGTTGCTTGTGTCTTCAGGCAGGTTTAATAGTTCGCACTGTCACGTTTGCTTTCAGTATTACATTTACAACCAAAATACTGCGTTAAAATAACGGATGGCGACCCAACAACGCACTACTCGGTGTCCTTGACCAATCCGAACAACACGAGATTCGTCCGTGTGTGCAGTTGGTAGAGCGCTCCACAGACGAGAAGCGTGAAGACGACGAAGATAGGGAGCAAAACGTTGAGGGTTCGGATGTACGGCGCTCCGAGCAGGTTTCCGAGCAGAAACACTACGCCGACGCCCGCGGTGCTGAGGTAGTAACTGTTCCAGGACACCCCTTCAATCGGGAACGAGTCGATGGAGAGTCGCAACGAACCGTCGGTGGTCTCGCCGCGTTCGGCGACCGTCTCCGTCCCGACGGCGATCGGAAGCGTCCCTCGTTCGATCATGAGCCGGACGCTCTCGCGGGCGACGGTCGTCTCCGCGCCGTCGAGCGGGAGCCGTTCGACGAGGCGGTCGATGATCTCCGAAGTTCCGTCGCTGCCGCTACGCTCCTTCCGTCCGCTCGTTTCGCCGTCCGCCGAGCGGCCGCCAGTGAACGTAGATAGGAATCCGGAGAGCCTCATAGTACACTGTCCACGCTCTGCATAGCGTCATATATATTTTCTGGGCACCGATCGATGAATACGATTCGTAAAACGGAGTCGGTCTGCCGCCGCTTAGCTGTTCATCCGCTGCTGTGGGATGTGTTCGCCAGTCTGTCGCTCACGCGACGTCGTGCAGTCGAGACAGCCGTGCACGTCGTCGATGTTGTCACCGAACACCCGCGCGAACTGTGGTGTCACGTGACGTCCGCAGTTGCTGCAGCGTGGACTCGTGTTCGATGCTCCCCTTCCGTTCCAGTTCAGGTCTGCCATTGTTGGATTCTCCCTGTGTGTCCGTTTCGCTGGCGGCGGCGTCCACCACCGACGGTCGTTAGTTCTCCGCTCGCGGCCGATCGCGGCCACAGACCGGGTATCTCCGACTTCGGTTCCACTGTGGGTGCAGAGACCTGATAAAAGAGGAACACCGTTTGTCAAGGTTTATTCGAGTTCATGCAGAGTAGATGTACATTTCTACGTGAATGAGGGTTACACCCCCCGAATCCACACATTCGTGTAACCACCCGGTAAGGCACTTCGTTCCGTATCGTTCAAGGGTTGCGGGAACGTGATGAACGACGAAAGCGGTGCTTGATTCGAATTCACGGACCGGTTTCCCCCCGTCGCCGATTTTTAACCTGCAAGTAATAATGTTACAGCCTCGTGGACATACACTCGTCTGAGTATATCGACTGCAGGGGGTAACTGTCTAGGTGACCGACACTATCCCAGATCGAACGGGTATTCCGGCGACGGCGCTCGGCGCTCGTCGTCGCGAAATCGGACACAACGGCGTTCGTCCGGCTCCGAGTCGACCCGCTTTCAGGCACGATATCGATCAAAATCCGACTCGCCGCTGACACTCCTCCCACGAGGGCTTATGTGACGCCCCGTGGGAGTACCGACGACCCGGGTCACCCGGTGTGTCAGTAGCGATTCGCTCCACGTCCACACATGCCAGAGAACATCACCGATACGAAACCCGACAGTCCGGTTGCGAGCGCGGCCCTCCTCGACGTACTGGGCGACGAGTGTTCGCGCGCGATTCTCGCCGCCGCCGGCCGAGAGTCGATGACCGCGAAGCAGTTGACGAACTCGTGCGACGTCTCGCCAGCGACGGTGTACCGCCGAATCAACACGCTCCTCGACCACGGCCTTCTCGAGGAGTCTATCGAGTTCGGCACGAACTCCGGGCGACAGAAGGTGTACAAGACGACGTTCTCGCACCTCGACATCGACCTCGCCGACGACGGGTTCGAGGTCACGTCGCACGACCAGAACGGCAGTTCGTACCACCTCATGCGTCTGCTCTCGGAGATGCCGTTCGAGCACGTCCGCACCGACGCGGTCGACCGCGAACTCACCGTCCAGATTGGCCTTACCGACGAGATGTTCGAACAGTTCGTCGAGATCTGGGGCCAGAACTGCCAGTAACCGGCTTCAGCGGTTCGAGCGGGAGAAATCGAAGGGTACTGTTGTTTATGATATGGATAACAAATACCCAGTCCATTGAACGGTCTATCAGAATGTACAGATGCATTACTTGAGTGGATTCCAACGAGACCTGCTGTACGTCATCAGCGGGTACGACAGACCGTCCGGCCAGCAGGTGAAAGACGAACTCGAGCAGTACTACGACACCGAGATCAACCACGGACGACTGTATCCGAATCTGGACACGCTCGTCAATAAAGATCTCGTCGAGAAAGGCCAGCTCGACAGACGGACGAACTACTACGCGCTCACCGAACGCGGCGAGGAAGCGATGCGAAAACGCCGCGAGTGGGAAGAGAAGTACTTCTCGTTCCAGGAGTGAGCGTTCGCGCGATCGCGTAGCCGGAGGTAACCGCGGCATAACAAAACCCGAAGCGAGGCTCTGTACAGCTGATTAGTCGCGAACCACGGCCGAATTCGAGTGTACGACGGGCAATATGAAATCAGAAACTAAGACATCGACACAGCTCTCTACCGAACAGTTGCTCCCAACTGACATCTTCGCAGCGTTGCTGCTGGCCGGCGGAGGTGTACTCGCAGCGCTGTTCGTTCCGCCGTCTGTGGGATTCGTCCGACTGCTCCTCGGACTTCCACTCCTGTTGTTCCTTCCCGGGTACGCGCTGGTAGCGGCGCTGTTCCCGCACCGAGCGGCCGAGAAGACCAACCGGTCGTGGTCGAACGTGCGCGAGCCGCTCGTTCACGGTGTCACCGGCGGTGAGCGTCTGGCGCTCTCGTTCGGTTTGAGCCTGGTAATCGGGCCGCTGCTCGTTCTCGGCCTTGGCGCGTCGGTGTGGGGGATCACGCTCCAGTCGGTGCTCGGCGCGTTCGGCCTCTTCGTGACGCTGTTCTCGCTCGTGGGCGTCGTCCGTCGCTACCGGCTCTCCGTCGAGGAGCGGTACAACCCGTCGTTCACCGTCGGTTACGCCCGCTTCCGTCGCCGCCTCTCGAACGGCGGCACCGCCGTCACGGCAGTCAACGTCTTGCTGGTCCTCGGCGTCCTCGCCGCCGCCAGCAGCATGGCGTTCGCACTCGCTGCCCCACCGGCCGGCGGTGGGTTCACCGACTTCTCGCTGCTCACGCAGGACGAAAACGGGACGTTCTCGTCGGCAGGGTTCCCCTCGGAGGTGACGCAGGGAACCGCGATTCCGATGGCGACGAGCATCGAGAACAACGAAGGCGAACAGACGAACTACTCCGTCGTCGTCCAACTACAACGGATGGACGGTGAACAGGTCGTCGAGCGACAGGAACTTACCCGTTTCTCGCGTAGCGTCGGCGACGGTGGGACGTGGCGACACAAGCACTCCCTCGCCCCCTCGATGACCGGCGAGGACCTCAGAGTTCAGTACCTCCTGTACGAAGGAGAACCCCCGGCCGACCCCCGCGCCCAGAACGCCGACGACGCCCTCCACATATGGATCACCGTAACCGCACCCTGACGACGCCCGTATCGACGACGTTCGACGTGACTCCCTTCGGCTTCCGTCTGCACCCGCCTGTGGGCACCAGTGCGAGGTGTCGATGAGATGTGGCCGTGGGAGCATCTCGCGTTCGGCTACATCCTGTACTCGGTCGCACACCGACTCGTTACGCGTCGGGGCGTCACCACTCCTGCGGCGCTGGCTGTCGCGGTCGCAACGCAGCTCCCCGATATCATAGACAAACCGTTGGCGTGGACGTTCGAGCTGCTTCCGAGCGGCGTCTCGCTGGCTCACTCGGCGTTCTTCGTCCCCCCGGTCACGTTGGCGGCGTACCTCGTCGGTCGCTGGACCGGATTCAAACGCCTGTGGATACCGTTTCTCGTCGGCTATCTTTCGCACCTCCTCGGTGACGGCGTCTCGGATGTCGCCTACGGCGGTAGCCCGTCGTTCTCGTTTCTGCTCTGGCCGCTGTACGAGACGTCCACACCGTCGCGTGCCGGCCTCTTTAGCAACTTCTTCTACTACCTCGGAAACTACCTGGAGACGCTCGCCAGTCCCGAGGGCGTCGTGTACATTCTCTTAGAACTGAGTCTCCTCGGGACGGCGTTTCTGCTCTGGTTGTGGGACGGCGCTCCCGGTCTGCCGCGGTTTCGACTCGGTTCGTCGCTACCGCATCGCAACCGGTAACGTCTCTTCTGCACGCGAGTAGGCGCTTCTGAGTACCGCCTCGACGCTGCCGAAGAACGGTAACGGGTCGTCGAGCGAGAGAACGTCGTACCCCGTCCGGTCGGCGCTGTCGGAGAGAAACTCCGTCATCACGCGGCGTCGATCCCTCGTTTTCGTGACTCGCATCACGTCGCCGAGTAGCCACCGCATCCGAACGCCGGCGTCGTACGTCAACGTCGGTTCCGCGTCGCCGAAACACGCGGTCCGATACAGCAGATACGGGACGTCGACGCCGGCCTCGACCGTGAGAGCGAGGCTCCCCCACAGCCGGGGGTTTATCTCCATGAGTTTCGGTTCGCCGGTTCGCGCGTCGACGCGGAACTCGACCATCGCAGCGCCTCGCCACTCCAGCTCTTCTAACAGTTGCCTCGCCGTCCGTTGTAACTCCGGATCGTCGACGGTCTCCCGATACGTGCTCGCACCGCCGTCGTCGTGACTCGAACGGAGGCGATGCTGTATCGTCAGTCCGAGCAACGCGCCGTCACAGCCGTACACCGTGTACACGCCGCGCTCACCGCCGTCGGGAACGTACTCTTGAACGAGCGGCGCGCCGGAGGGCGTGTGAGCCGCTTCGAACGCTTCCTCGAACGTCGCTTGGTCCCTACAGACGAACACACCGGCTCGGGACGAGCCTTGCCGCGCTTTGACGACGAGCGGTCGACCGAGCTCCTCGACCGCCCGGTCGTACGCCGGCGAATCCAGAAACAACGTTTTCGGGTGCGCTATGCCCGCCGTCTTGGCTACGCGAATTGTCTTCGACTTGTCGAGGGCGACGAGCAGCCGTTCGTACGGGAGCAACGGAACGACCGCGTACGGCTCGAACCGCTCCTGGGCCTCCGACACGGGCCGAACGGTCGCCTCCGCGACGGGGAGGACCATCCGATAGTCGCCCTCTCGGAGTTCCGTCTCCAGCCACGCGAGAAACCCGTCTCGATCTCGCTGAGGCGAGGGGTACTGTCGTTCCTCGGCGGCGTACTTCGACATCGCCCCCGCTGACCGGCGGAGCGGGCTGGCGGCGACTACGTCGACGCCCCGCCTTCCGAGGCTTCGAATCACCGTCACCGCGTACCGACAGTGAGCGTCGAGAACGAGCACCCTGTCGGCCGTCGGTCGGCGTTTCGATTCTAAATGTCTATCGCGTCCTGTTCGGACCTTCGAACGTTGCTCGTCGTCGGGAGGCGTCTTTCCACGACTGTCTGCCTTCACAACTTCTTGCCTCAGGGTGTTATCGGTGTCCGTGGCGGCCGTTCGAGCGCGTACCGGGTGACGACGACGCCGAGAACGGTAGCACTCACCACAGCGAGAGTCCACGAGAGAGAGAATCCGTCGAACGGTGCGATGCGAAGTATCTGCAACAGCAACAGCCCCATCCCGAAGACGCTCGCGAGAAGGTATCCGACGTGCCAGGGAGCTTTACTCTCGGCTCCGTGCCCGAGATACTTCTCGACGTTGCTGCTTGGCCGAAGCGAGACGACGTTGTCCGAACGGTCCCACTCGATGATTCCGCGCTCTTCGAGCATCGGCAGATGCGTCTGATACAGCGAGATGTAGACGCGCCGGCGCTCCGCGCGGGCGAGTTCGTCTGGTTGCTTGTCGTTTTCGGCGGCAGCGACGTGATCGACGAGAGGACTCAGCTCCGAGGCACCGCCGTTGGCCCGAAGGTGACGGATAATGCCGAGCCGACGCTGGTTGCAGAGCGTGTCGAACAACTCACCCTGCGTGAGTCCACCGGACGGCGCGCTAGTCATCCCTCGCGTGAGGCCATGAGCTCACTCCGTCTACGATTCGGCTGGGCTGGCAGTACATATCTTATTCATCCACACTATCCCCACTTTACTATCCGCTGGCTAACGTTCAGATGGTCTGTAGTTGCCGTTCGCTGTAATTTGGTTGCCGCTCCGTTCTATCGTATCGTCTGTGAATAATTGCACAGGACTAGGTGGCGAAAATTGGTAAACTGGCACATACTCTCCCATCAGGCTGTGAATAACAAAGCTACGACACCATCAGGTGAGGGTTGCAACTGGACGGACTGGGAGACTGACGCCCGGTCGAGGTTACACTACGTCATTCATGACACAAAGAGACAAACACGGCGAAACGGAGGAGATACGCCGCGCAGCCGAAGGGCCCCCTGTCGAGCTCGGGTCGGACGCAGATGTCCACGAGACCGCAGTTTTGGGCCACCCGCACGGCAACGCGTCGGAACCGACTGTGTTGGGCGAGGGTGCGACCGTACGTGCGGGCACCATCATCTATCAGGACGTCGTCGCCGGAGACGGGCTCAACACGGGTCACAACGCGTTGATCCGGGAACTCACGACGCTCGGCGACGACGTGCTCGTCGGCACGAACACGGTCATCGACGGGCAGACCGAGATCGGCTCGAACGTGAGCCTCCAGACGAACGTGTACATCCCGACTGGGACCACCATCGGAGACCGCGTCTTCGTCGGTCCCGCGGCGACGCTGACGAACGACCCCTACCCGATTCGTAAGGAGGTCGACCTCGCCGGCCCGACGTTGGAAGACGACGTCTCCATCGGCGCGAACGCAACGATTCTTCCCGGTGTTACCGTCGGTGAGGGAGCGTTCGTCGCCGCGGGTGCAGTCGTTACGGAAGACGTTCCGCCGCGAACGCTCGCAGTCGGTGCACCCGCGAAACACCGGGCCCTGCCGGAGAATCTTCAGGGACGTAACTTACTCGAATGATACCAATCGCCAGCCCCGAACTTGGCCCCGAGGAACAGCAACGCGTCGCAGACGTAATCGAGAGCGGGTATCTCGCGGACGGTCCCGAGGTACGCGACTTCGAGGAGGAGTTCGCCACCTACTGCGACGCCGACCACGGCGTCGCCACCTCGAACGGGACGACCGCGCTCCACGCCGCCTTCGAGGCGCTCGACGTCGGCCCCGGAGACCGCGTCGCTACGACGCCGTTTTCGTTCATCGCGAGCGCGAACGCGATTCGGCTCACCGGTGCCGAACCGGTGTTTCTCGACATCGACCCCGAGACGTACAACCTCGACCCCGACGCGCTGGAGGCGGCGCTCCGCGACGGCGAGGAGATCGACGCGGTGCTCGCGGTCCACCTCTACGGCCTTCCGGCGGAGATGCCGCGGTTCGTCGAACTCGCCGACGAGTACGAGTTCGCGCTCGTCGAGGACGCCGCGCAGGCGCACGGCGCGAGAATCGACGGTCAACCGGTCGGCTCCTTCGGCGACGCCGCTTGCTTCTCCTTCTACCCGACGAAGAACATGACGACGGGCGAGGGCGGCATGGTCGTCACGAACCGCCGCGACGTCGCGGAGGGCGTCGCCGAGTACATCAACCACGGACGCTCGAACGCCTACGGCGGGAGCTCCTCCTACGAGCACGTCTCCGTCGGCCACAACTTCCGGCTGACCAGCCTCGGTGCGGCCATCGGACGGGCGCAACTGGAGAAACTGCCCCGCTTCGTCGAAGCGCGCCAGCAGAACGCCGCCCGCCTCAACGTGCTGCTCGAGGAGTCGTCGGTGACCACGCCGTACACGCCCGACGGGTACGAGCACTCCTTCCACCAGTACACCGTCCGGACCGACGACCGAGACGGGCTGCAGGAGACGCTGGACGACCACGGCGTCGGCTCCGGCATCTACTACCCGGTCCCGATTCACCAGCAGCAACCGTACGCGGACCTCGGTCACACGGCACCGAACGCGGAGACGGCCGCCACAGAAGCGCTCTCGCTGCCGGTCCACCCGGCGCTGTCGGCCGACGACCTGGAGGTCATCGCCGACGCTGTCCTCGCCCACGGCGAGGAGGTGATGGCGTGAACCCCAAAGTCGGCGTCATCGGCGTCGGTCACATGGGGCAGAACCACGTGCGTGTCTACAGCGAGATGCCCGGCGTCGACCTCGCCGGCGTCTTCGACGCGGACGACGAACAGGCCGACCGAATCGCCACCGAGTACGGCACGACGGCGTACTCGATGGACAATCTGCTCGACGTCGTCGATATGGTCTCTGTCGCGGTTCCGACGCGCTTTCACGCGTCCATCGCCCGAGACTGCATCGATGCCGGCGTCGACCTCCTCGTCGAGAAACCGTTCGTCGACGACCTCGAAGTGGGTCGTGAACTCGTCCGTCGCGCCGAAGACGCGGGCGTGACGCTGCAGGTCGGTCACATCGAGCGCTTCAACCCCGCCATCACGGCGCTTAGCGACATCGTCACCGACCTCGACATCATCGCCATCGAGGCGCATCGTCTCGGTCCGCCGATCAACCGGGACTTGGAAGACAGCGTGGTGATGGATCTGATGATCCACGACGTGGACATCGTCCTCTCGCTCGTCGACGCGGAGGTCGAGTCGGTTTCAGCGGTCGGCACGCGCAACACGCAGTACGCCGACGCGCAGATACAGTTCGACGACGGCACTGTCGTCTCGCTGACGGCGAGTCGGCTCACCCAACGGAAGGTCCGCACGCTCAGCGTCACCGCTGACGAGTGCCGCGTTGACGTCGACTACATCAGCCAGTCGGTCGACATCCACCGCAACTCGCTGCCGGAGTACATCAAGCAGAACGGCGAACTGCGCTACCGCCACGAGAGCATCGTCGAACAGCCGATGGTCGAGAAGAACGAGCCGCTGCGCGACGAACTCACGGCGTTCGTGAAGGCGGCGACGGAGAACACGACGCCGCGCGTCACCGGTGAAGACGCGCTTCGCGCCATCGAAGTAACCCGCCAAATCGACGAACTGGCCTCGAAGGCCGAACGCCACGAGGTGATCCAATGAGCAGCATTCCGCGCGGAATCGGTCTGTACCGGTCGGAGTATTCGACGCAAGCACAGCGCATCGGACTCACGAGCGGGGCGGTCCCCATCGCCATCTACGGACTCGGCAAGATGGGGCTCCCGCTGGCGAGCGTCTACGCGGAGATGAGCGGCAACGTCACCGGCGTCGACATCGACGACGACGTCGTCCGCGGAATCAACCGCGGGGAGTGTCACATCGACGGTGAACCGGGACTGCCGGAACTCGTCGCAGAACAGGTCGAGCGCGACCGGTTGAGAGCGAGCTCGGACGCCCGGGCGGTCGCAAAGGAGTCGTCGGTCCACGTCGTCATCGTGCCGACGCTCATCAACGACGAACACGAGGCGGACCTCGGCGCGCTCGAATCGGTCTGCACCGACATCGGCAGCGGACTCGAACCCGGTGACCTCGTCATCATCGAGTGCACCGTCCCGCCGCGCACGTGCGAGGACGTCGTCATGCCGATTCTCGAACGCGAGAGCGGACTCTCGCGCGGCGAGTTCGGCCTCGCGTTCTGCCCGGAGCGAACCTCCAGTGGGAAGGCGCTGTACAAACTCCGCGAAGCGCACCCCAAAATCGTCGGCGGTATCGACGACGAGAGCACGCGTATCGCGGAGATGATCTACGGTGAGATCACGAACAACGACGTCATCCCGGTGTCGGACGCGACTACCGCGGAGGCGGTCAAGGTGTTCGAGGGACTCTACCGCGACGTGAACATCGGGCTGGCGAACGAACTCGCCCGCGTCACCGACAGCCTCGGCATCGACACGACCGAGGCGATAGAGGCCGCGAACACGCAGTCGTACTGCAACATCCACACGCCCGGTATCGGCGTCGGCGGCCACTGCATCCCGTACTACCCGTACTTCCTGATGCAGCAGGTCCCCGAGCAGACGCCGCTGCTACAGACCGCCCGCGAGGTCAACGACTCGATGCCCGGATTCGGCGTCGAGAAGTTGCTCGACGGGCTTTCGCGTCGCCACACCGACATCGACGGCGCGAAGGTGCTCGTCCTCGGCGTCACGTACCGCGCCGGCGTCGCGGAGACGCGGGCGACGCCCGCCGCACCGCTCATCGAGGAACTGCAGGGACTCGGCGCCGACGTGTACGCGACGGATCCGCTCGTCGACGTCTCCGAGTTCGAAGCGACATCGGTCGACCTCGACGAGGTGACCGACGACGACTACGACGCCGCGGTGCTCGTCACCGCCCACGAACAGTTCCAGGAGATAGACTGGAACGAGTTCGCCGACATGATCGTCGTCGACGGCCGGCAAGCGCTCGACCTCTCCGACACCGACCACTACGTCTACACCATCGGCGTCGGTCCCGGTGAGATGCGAACGAAAGAACGCGTCGAACAGTAGTTCGCTACTAACCAGATACACGACATGATACCCGGACACGATTTCGCACTCGGTCTCACCCACGACGTAGATAGACCGTATCAGAGCCCGATTCACGCGGTGTACTACGCCCTCCGAGAGCGAAATCCGAGCCGCCTCCGGGGACTTCGACCGGGCGCGAATCCCTACTGGCTGTTCGACGACATCATGGAACTCGAAGACGAACTCGGCGTTCGGTCTTCGTTTTACTTCCTACAGGAGCAGTCGATGCTCCAGCGCCCGCTCGAGGAGTGGCGAGACGCCAAACACTGGGTCGAGCACATCGGGCGGTACGACATCCACGCGCCGGACATACACGACCTCATCCGCCGCCTCGACGACGGGGGGTGGGAAGTCGGTCTCCACGGGTCGTACAGCTCCTACGACGACCCCGACCTGCTCTCCGAGCAGAAGGCGACGCTCGAACGCATCGTCGGCGACACCGTCGTCGGCGGGAGACAGCACTGTCTCAATATGACCGCCCCGGAGACGTGGCGGCACCACGCCGACATCGGCCTCCGCTACGACTCGACGCTCGGTTCGAGTTCGACCTACGGCTTCGAGCACGGCTACGACCCCATTCGCCCCTTCGACGACGAGTTCGTCGTCTTCCCGCTCACCATCATGGAGCGAACGCTGCCGAACGTCTCCGAGACCGTCGACGAGGCGTGGGCCGAGTGCGAACGGTTGCTCCAAGAAGCCGCCGAGAACGAGGCCGTCATGACGGTGTTGTGGCACCCTACTTACTACGACGAGGAGGAACGCCCCGGCTACCGTCGCCTCTACCGGCGACTCATCGAACGAGCGCAGGAACTCGGCGGCTACGTCGGTCCGCTCGACGAGATATACCAGTCGCTCGAACATCCAGCCACGGTCGACGCAGAGCGGTAATTCTCTTCTCTGTGGTGCGTCGGTAGCTGGCAACAACCACGGTACTGCGTCGAGGTATGCGGCGGATAACAAAGGGTTGAACGTCCCTTTTCGGAGTCAACAATGAGAGTTGAACGGCTCGACTTGACAGCGTGGGATAACGCGCTGCCGTCCTCTGGTTTCGAGGTCTTCCACACGTCGGAAGCGCTGAAAGTCCTCCGCGAGCACGCACCCGGTGAACTTCGGCTCTACGGTGGGTTCAAAGGAGAGCAAGCGATCGCCCTCCTCCCGCTCGTCGTCCGCCGCCGGTCGGTCGGGACCGCCGTGTTCTCGCCACCGCCCTCGATGGGCGTTCCCCGGCTCGGTCCGATAATGATGTCGCCGAGCCCGAAGCGACGCAAGCGCGAACGCGTCAACCGCGAGTTCACGAAGGAGGTGCTCGACGATCTGGATCTGGACGCCTCTCTCAGTTTCTTCCGGATGGTCTGCGGCACCGACTACCCCGACCCGCGGCCGTACTCGTGGAACGAGATGCGCGTCGACCCCTACTTCACCTACGTGCTCGACACGGAGGGCACGAGTACGGACGACTTGCTGAGCTCGTTCAGCAAGAGCCTTCGGCGCGAAATTCGGGACGCCGACGACACCGACGTGACCATCGAGTCGGTCCCGGCGTCCGAGGGCGCGAAACTGGTGTACGAGGACGCGAAATCCCGCTACGAGGAACAGGGAGAACAGTACCAACTGTCGTGGCCGTACGTCCGCGACCTCACGAACTCGCTCTCCGAGACCGACCGGTGTCGGGTGTACCTCGCTCGGACCCCCGACGGCGAGTACCTCAGCGGCATCACCGCGCTGTACTCCAACGACATGGCGTACTTCTGGCAGGGCGGGACGATCAGCGAGTACGACGGAACGACGGTCAACAGCCTGATCCACTGGCGTATCATCCAGGATATCGCCGAAGGCAACGCGCCCATCGACTCGGTCACCGCCTACGACCTCATGGGCGCGAACACCGAACGCCTCTGCCGCTACAAAGCGAAGTTCGGGGCCGAACTCGTCCCCTACTACACGGTCGAATCGTCGGGTGCGAGCATGGAGATGGCGAAGAAAGCATACAGTCTCATCAACGGATAATGGTCTCCAACGGGTACGGTCTACGACCGAGTAGTGCGGTACAGCACCGCGAGTCGAATACGGAGCAGCCGTAATGGTCGACAAGGGTGGCGAACTCAAGACGCTGTTGTCGAGCGCCAGCCTCGTCATCGTCGGCGGCCTCGTCGGGTCGGCGGGAAAACTCTTCGAGCGGATCATCGTCGGACGGGCGCTCGCGCCCGACGCCTACGGTGAGATGAATATCGGGTTCGCCGTGATGACGTTCGCGACGACGCTGTCGCTCGTCGGTTTCACGCAGGCGATTCCCCGATATCTGTCCAGATACGACGACGACGCCGACCGGCGCGGCCTCTGGGTCGGCGGGATGATACTCACCGGTGCGCTCGCCCTCCTCGCGACGGTCAGCGTCACCGTCTTCGCCGAGCAGCTAGCGGAGTGGTTCTTCGATAGCGGAGAGCAGGCCGTCACGCTGTTGCGACTCTTCGGGCTGACTATCCCCTTCGTCGTCGGGATGCAGGTCGCCGTCGGTGCGATTCGCGGGTACGAGAACACCATCTACAAGACGTACGTACAGGATCTGACGTATCCGTTGACGCGTATCGGACTCATCGCCGTGTTCCTCTTCGGACTCGGTGGTGGGCTTCTCACCGTCGGGTACGCCTACCTCGTCTCCGCCGTCCTGGCGTTCGTCGTGGCCCACGTGCTCCTCAACCGGCTGATCTCGCTTCGGGGGTCGTTCAGGACGCACAACAAGAAGATGCTCGCGTTCTCCGCGCCGCTCATCGTCTCGACCGTGATGTCCATCCTCATCATCCAGATGGACAACATCATGCTCGGGTACTTCACGACCTCCTTCCAGACGGGGCAGTACGGGGCGGCGTACACGCTCGCGTCGGGGATGTTGGTCGCGCTCTCGGGCTTCGGATTCATCATGCTCCCGATGGCGTCGCGGCTCGACGCCGACGGCAACCACGAGGAGATAGACACCATCTACTCGACGACGACGAAGTGGATCTACATCCTCACGTTCCCGGCGTTTTTCACGTTCGTCATCTTCCCCGGCGACGTGCTGCAGATCGTCTTCAACAGCGACTACCTCCCGGCGGCGCAGGTGCTGCCCATCCTCGCGCTCGGATTCTTCACCAGCGCGATGGTCGGTCGCAACCGCGAGACGCTATCGGCGCTCGGTGAGACGAAGTTCATCCTCGTGTCGAACTCCACCGCGTTCGCCGTGAACTTCGCGCTCAACGTCACCCTGATTCCAATGTACGGCTTCGTCGGTGCCGGTATCGCCTCCGCAGTCTCGCTTGCGGTACTGAACGGAATCGTCGTACTGGTGTTGAAGATGAAGTTCGACATCACGCCGATGTCCCCGGCGAACGTCCGGACGTTCGTCTTCGTCCCGCTGCTGCTGTTGCCCCTGGGATTCGCGTTCGAGCGGTACACCGACTTCTCGCCGTCGCTAGTGACGCTGTTTCCGTTTCTCGTCACCATCGGACTGCTCGGAATCGTCGTCGTCGTTGCAGTCGGCGCGCTACAGGAGGAAGACCTGTTCGTCATCGAGTTCTTCGAGGACCGACTCGGACGGCAGATTCCGTTCGTCCGCCGGTACTTCGCCTCGTAGACGGCGTCACCGGAGGCAGCGGTCTTTTCTCCCGTGTTTCTCCAATTCAATGGAAAATCTGTTACTTTTGAATGTTCAAATGCAAGGATATAAATATAAAACAGTTGAAGTGGTACTCATACTATCCCGTTGTGTACCACGCTCACGACAGTCTCAGCGGATGTCACGAAGATACTAGATTACTATGGATCGGACACCTCACGAACCAGGGGCGACAGAGCGGAGCGGGAAGACAATCGTACTCGGATTCGACGCGCTCGACTTTCGCTACTTAGACGCGTTCGCCGACGACACGCCGAACCTCTCGGCGCTTAGAGAACGCGGGGTCGAATCGTCGCTCGCGTCGACGTTCCCGCCGTGGACCGGAAGCGCGTGGCCCTCGATGTACACCGGCACCGACCCCAGTCATCACGGTATCTACGGATTCTTCGATTACGACGGCTATCCAGACGACGGCACCGTCGTCACTCGAAACGACGTACGGAGGCCAGCGCTCTGGAACTACCTCGATGCCGAAGGAGTCCCGTCTCTCGTCTTGAACGTCCCCGTCACACACCCGGCAGACCCGATTCGCGGCGCTCTCATCCCGGGATATCTCGCGACCGAGGACACAGCCGGATTCCCCGGCGACGTCCGCGAAGCGTTGTCTGCGTCGCTCGGTGAGGAGTACACAATCTACTCGCGCGGAGAGACCTCGTCGGACAAAGAGAAGAAACTCGCCGGCTATCTCGAACTCATCGACCTTCGAAAACGCGCCGCACTCTCGCTCATGGAGACGTACGACTGGGAGCTGGCCGTGATACAGGTCCAGAAGACCGACGCGGTGTTTCACAACTTCGACGAGGAGACCGCCCAGCGGAAGGTGTACGCGGCCGCCGACGAGCTCGCGGGTGCGGTCCTAGACGCCGTCGACGAGTCGACGAACGTCGTCGTCTGCTCGGACCACGGCATCGGACCGACGACGGGGTACCGGATCTACCTCAACGAGATACTCCGACAGCACGGATACGTGGAGACGACCAACCAGGGGAAACAGGAGTCGCTCAGCACAATCAAGACCGATCTCACCGGTGAGTCGTCCGCAGACGAGAAAGCGGAAACGGCGGGTGACGAGTCGGTACGCACTCGCCTGTTCGGGTCCGCTGGGACGGTGCTCCAGAAGGTCGGCATCTCACCGACGAGAGTGTACGAGACGGCGAAGCGGTTCGGGGTCGAGTCGGCGCTCATGTCGATTACGCCGGACGAAATCCGTAACGCCGCGGGCAAACACGTCGACTGGCGTGCCTCGAAAGCCTATCTGCAGAGCGGAACTCGCCTCGGAGTCCGAATTAACCTCGAAGGGAGAGAACCCGACGGCGTCGTTCCGGAGTCGGAGTACGAAGACGTACGGACAGACCTGATCGAACTGCTCTCCGATCTGGAGACACCCGACGGAAACCCCGCGTTCGACTTCGTGAAACGACGCGAAGAGGTGTATCAAGGGGAGTACGCCGACAAAGCGCCCGATATACTGTTCCTCCCGCGGGAGATGAACCACCAACTCTCGGTGAAGGTGTACGACCCACCGTTTCTCTCGGTCGACGTCTACGACCACAAACAGAACGGCGTCTTCCTCGGTGCGGGCCCCGCATTCGAGGGCCCAGCGCCAGAGACGATGTCGTTGACCGACGTCGCACCCGTCTGTATGGCTCTCGCCGGATTCGACATTCCCGACCGGATGACCGGGTCGGTTCCGGAGGGCCTGCTCTCGTTTTCGCCGTCGGTCCGAACGTACAGAGACGTCCCGTACGGGACAGAACAGATCGATGCCGGCGGTGAGGAGGAAGTGACCGAACGTCTCGAAGACCTCGGATATCTCTGATGGCCGCTTCGGGCGAAGAACTGAAGTCGTTACTGTCGAGTGCGTCGCTCGTTATCGTCGGCGGACTCGTCGGTGCGACGGGACGGCTAGCCGAGCGCGTGATCATCGGTCGGGTGCTCTCTCCGGCCGATTACGGCGAAGTGAGCATTGGACTCGCGATGTTGACGTTCGTGACGACGTTGTCGCTCGTCGGTTTCACGCAGGGCGTCCCCCGGTATCTCTCGCGCTACGAGAGCGACGAGCAACGCCGCGGGGTGTGGGTGAGCGGCATCGTCTTCGCCGGCTTGGTCGGGGTCGTCGCGGGTGCGGCGGTGTTCGCTTCAGCGGGCTTTCTCACGGAGAATCTGCTCGACGAAGCGGACTCCGTCAGACTGG
This sequence comes from Haloprofundus salinisoli, assembly GCF_020097815.1. Classification (NCBI taxonomy): domain Archaea; kingdom Methanobacteriati; phylum Methanobacteriota; class Halobacteria; order Halobacteriales; family Haloferacaceae; genus Haloprofundus; species Haloprofundus salinisoli. Next base: position 22,720 of record NZ_CP083665.1, on the reverse strand, counting down.
TGCAACTGTTCGCTGTCGCCGTCCCGTTCGTCGTCGGGATGCAGATCGGCGTCGGCGCGATTCGCGGACACGAGAACACGATTTACAAGACGTACGTTCAGGACCTCCTCTACCCGGTCGGTCGGATCGTCCTCATATTCGCACTGCTCTCCGCGGGTTACGGCATCGTCGTAGTCGGGTACGCGTACCTCGCCGCGGCGATAGCCGCGTTCGTCCTGTCACACGTCCTGCTGAGTCGGTTGATGACGCTTCGAGGACCGTTCGAGACGCATACCCGCGAGATGCTCGCGTTCTCCGCGCCGCTTGTCATCTCGACGGTGATGTCGACGATGCTGACGCAGACGGACACGCTCATGTTGGGCTACTTCCGCGCGTCGGAGGAAGCCGGACTGTACAGCGCGGCGTACACGCTCGGAACCGGCATGTTGGTCGTCCTGTCGGCGTTCGGATTTCTCTACTTGCCGCTCGCGTCCAGACTCGACTCCGACGGCCAGCGCGACGAAGTCGGCACCATCTACCAGACGACGACGAAGTGGGTGTACATCGTGACGTTCCCCGCCTTTCTGACGTTCGTCGTGTTCCCGCGAGACATCCTCCGGATAATCTTCGGCGCGTCGTACGAACCGGCCGCCCTGGCGCTCATCATCGTTTCCATCGGGTTCTTCCTGAGCGCCGCGGTGGGTCGAGACCGCGAGACGCTGTCGGCACTCGGCGAGACGAACTACATCCTCGTCGGCAACGTCGCCGGGTTCGTCTTCAATTTCCTCGTGAACCTCGTGTTGATTCCGCAGTACGGGATGGAGGGTGCGGCAGTCACCTCCGCGGTTTCGATGGCGATCGTTCACGTCATCGTCTGCGGAATCCTCAAACTCCGCTTCGGCATCACGCCGTTTTCCGACGAGTCCGTCAGAACGTTCGTGCTGCTACCTCTCGCGCTGATTCCGCCCGCGCTGGTGCTATCAAACTGGGTTTCGCTCTCGACGTTGACGCTGCTGCCGTTCCTCGTCGTCGTCGGACTGCTCGGTATCGCCGTCGTAGCCGTCGGCGGCGCACTGCAGGAAGAGGATCTGATCGTCGTCGAGTTCATCGAAGACCTGCTCGGCGTCCGTATCCCGCTGGTCCGCCGGTACTTCCCCACCTGACCGGACCATCTATTTCCTGAGAGCCGGCCACAGATCGAGTCCAATCGGTCGAGTAGCGACGGAATCGGGAGTAGTCAACGAGGAAGATCAGCGGTTGACAAATCGGAGGTCGGACGAAAGAGTGGGACGAGGGAGTCAGTCGAACTCGTGGGGGTCGTGGACGATGACCTGCAGGTCGTCGTTCTCGTGGAGGTCGAACACCATCGCGAACAGCATGAACAGCCATCCGACGAAAAACAGCAGCACCGAGGGCACGCTGTCTTCGTGCTTGAACAGTTTGCGGGCCGCCGATCCAGCGCCGAGCGCCGCCGCGGCCGCGCCGAAGTAGTAGAAGAGCGGCAGCGGGTGGAAGTCCTTCACGAGATACTTCGCACGGAGTCGCCAGAGGAAATCGCGCAGCAGCAGCACCGACGCCTTCGGGATGAACTCCTGGTACTTGATGTGGCTGACTTCGTCTTTATACACCGCGCGGCGGGAGACGTCCGCGACGACCATTCCGTGGACGTTGAGCCGGACGAGTAAGTCGTTCGCGAAGCCGTAATCCTCGTACAACGAGTCGAGGTTGACTTCGTCGAGCGCGGCGTAGGAGATAGCCGTCGACCCGTTCTGCGGGTCCATCAGTTTCCAGTAGCCGCTGGCGATCTTCGTCAGCAGCGAGAGCACGAAGTTACCCACCTGCCGGAACTTCGGCATGTCCTCCCGGGCGCGCCCTCGCAGGCGATTGCCCTTCGAGTAGTCGGCGTCACCGAGCGCGACGGGCCGGATGATGCGTTCGACGATGTCGGGTTCGGTCTGGCCGTCGCCGCTGATAACCGTCGTCACGTCGACGTGGTCGGTCAGCGCGTGCTGGTAGCCGGTCTTGATCGCGCCGCCGACGCCGCGGTTCTCCTCGTGTTGGATAGGGACGACGCGGCGGTCGAAGCCGATGCCGCCGTCCGCGCGGGGGGCGGGCGCGTCCCAGCCCTCGTTGACTGTTTCGGCGGCGCGACGGATGGCGTTCCACGTGTCGTCACTCGAGCCGTCATCGATTACGTACGCTCTGTCGACGAACTCGGGGAGAGTCTCGATGACTTCGCCGATGAACTTCTCTTCGTTGTACGCCGGTATCACGGCGCCGATTGTCTTTCCTTCGTACATCTTACAGCGGGGTTGCGTCGGTCTGTTCGACGTTCTTTCGTTCACTGTAGCGAGTCAGCGAGGCGTTTCTGCTGACCGCCCGCGGATCGGTCACGACGTCGACGATGAGCTCGGTGAGATTCACCCGCTCGTCCATGAACGTCCGGCGACGCTCCTGCCAGAGCGCGGGGACGCTCTCGTCGACGAGCAGTTCGTCCGCTCGCTCGACGACGGCGTCGAAGTCGGTGATGTTGTCGATGAGGCCGTGGCGTTCGAGTTCGGCGAACTCGCCGAACTCCTGGTCGACGAACGCGCTCGACCGAATCGCCGGCGTGCCGAGCAGCGACGCTTCGGTGACCATCGTCCCCGTGTCGGCGATGAGCAGCGACGCCTCCGCGAGCGCGTCGTGCATCCGCGCGGGGTGGATGTCGTACGGTCGCGCCGGAAGGTCGTCGAAGTCCATGTTGTCGCCCTCGTCGGAGACGAGCACCGTCGCCTGCTCGGAGAGGTGTTCGATGAGTTTGCGGCGGTCTTCGAGTGAGAACCCTTTCTTCCCGGCGTCGTGCATCGCGTCGAACGAGTTGAAGCGAAGCATGACGAAACGTTCGTCGGACCCGACGCCGAGCTCCTCGCGGACGCTCGTGTCCGATTCGAACACGTCGGGGTGGAGGTACGCGCACTCCTTCAGACCGGGGAACGTGTAGTGGTTCGGTCCGAGGTCGAGGCCGTACACGTCGGGTGTAAGCACCACGTCCGCGAACTTGCTGGCGAGTTTCGGCAGCAGCGTCCCGGGAGCGGAGTCGCGGAGGAGAATCGTCTCTGCGCGAAGGAGCGTCCCCGCGTAGGCGGCGTACGCGCCGAGACCGACGACGACGTCGGGGTCGAATCGCTTGGCCGAAACCGGAATCTTGAGCAGTTGCGTCGCCAGTTCCTGAGCCATCCCGGTGTTCGAATACGCCGCCGTGTCGTGGTGGCCGTATATCTCGAACGGGAGGTCGTAGTACTCGAGGAGGTCCTTGGTGCACGTGTAGTCACGCGCCAGAATGTGGACCTCGTGTCCACGGTCCTCCAGTCGCCGGACCACGTTCTTGTACACGTGAACGTGGGCCGGAGTGTTCGTGAATATTAGATACCTCATCCCGCTCGTAGAATAACCTCATCCGGCCTTTGTTATGGCCTGTCTACCGATGAGTGCGGGACGAACTCCGCTCCGTCTACCGATTTCGGAAGTGAGCGAACCCTCACCACGGGCGGTCAATCAGGGTGTGGATAACAAAGCCCGACGATAGACTACACCCGTTAGTAGCACCATCGTCGTATGCACGTTCTCAACCTGACTACCAACGCCGACGCAAGATTCTACCGACTACAGGTCCGGGCGCTCGAGGAGTCGCACGGAGTAACCTGTACGACTCTCTCCGTTCCGGGTAAACACCACGCCGGGTCCCCGCGAACAGCGGCCGACTACCTGCGGTTCTTCCCGCAGGTCATCCGCCAGTCGCTCGGTGAGTACGACCTGATTCACGCGAACTACGGCCTCACCGCGCCGATGGCGCTCTCACAGCCGCGACTACCGGTCGTGCTGTCGCTGTGGGGGTCGGACCTCGAAGGCTCTTACCGGGCGGTGAGCAAGACGTCCGCCCGGTTCTGCGACGCCGTCATCGTGATGTCCGAGGAGATGAAGGAGTCGCTCGGACAGGAGTGTTCGGTCATTCCCCACGGCGTCGACCTGGAGCGGTTCAGCCCGACGCCGCAGGCGGAAGCGCAAGCGGAGCTCGGGTGGGACGACGACAAGTACCACGTGTTGTTCCCGTACTCCCCCGAGCGAACGGTGAAGGACTACCCGCGCGCCGAGCGCGTGGTCGAAGCCGCTCGCGATCAGATGTCGAAACCGATCGAACTCCACACGATCAGTGGCCTCCCGCACCCCCGCGTCGCGGTGTACATGAACGCGTCCGATTCGCTTCTTCTCACGTCGAAGCGAGAGGGGTCGCCGAACGTCGTCAAGGAGTCGCTGGCGTGTAATCTGCCGGTCGTGGCGACGCGCGTCGGTGACGTTCCCGAACGACTCGCGGAGGTCGACCCGTCCTTCGTCTGTGACTCCGACGAGGAACTCGTCGAGAATCTGGTTCGAGTGCTCGAACGAAACGAGCGGTCGAACGGACGCGAAGAGGCCAAGCGCATCGGCATCGAGCAGATGGCCGACCACATCTACGAGGTGTACGAGGAGGTCCTCGCCAAGAACGGACGAAAGGTCACCCAGACGGCCTGAGCGAAAACGAGCTTTTCGAGGTCGAATCGCCGTGAGGAGAGCTATCGCCGTATCGGCCGGGCGGGCGACCCGACGACGGTCGTTCCCGCGTCGACGTCGTCGAGGACGGTCGAACCGATACCCAACTCGGCGTCGTCGCCGACGGTGAGGTGACCGGCGACGGCGACGTGCGGCTGGACGACCACCCGGTCGCCGATTTCGGTGCTACCGGAGACGCCGGCGCCGTACGCCATGGAGACGTTCTCGCCGACGAAGACCTGATGTGCGATGTGAACCTGCGCGCTGAGGACGGAGCCGTCACCGATGACCGTCTCCGAGAACGCGGCGCGATCGACGCTGCTGTTCGCGCCGATTTCGACGTCGTCGCCGATGACGATTTCGCCGAGGTGGGGTTGTCGGAGCGGTCGGTCGGTCTCGTCGCGGGCGAACCCGAATCCGGGTTCGCCCAGGGTCGTTCCGGCGTGGATTCGGCAGTCGTCGCCGAGCGTCACGGCGTCGCCGATGTACGCCTGCGCGCCGACGTAACACCGGTCGCCGAGTTCCGCGCCGTCTTCGACGACGGCGCTCGGGTGGATGGTGGTCTCTTCTATCGGGTCGGCGAAGAACTCGCGGGCGGCCTTCACGAAGCCGAGTTTCGGGTCCGGGTGGCGGATGAGCGCGCGGTCGAGTTCGGGCGTCGACTCCGGGCAGATGAGCAGTCCGGCGGCGGAGCGAGCGAGTTCCTCGGGGTCGTCGTACCGGGAGAAAGCGAAATCCTCGGCCGTCGCGTCGTACAGCGACTCGACGCCGGAGACGGACACGTCGTTGCCGTCGAGGCTCGCGCCGAGAAACGATGCGATGTCGGAGGCGCGTAGTTCGGTGGGCACGAGCCGAAAATCGGGGACGACCGGTATTGTAATGACCTGATTGTCGTCCGTCGTGAAGTCGAAAGGTCGTTCGTGTTCGGCTACTCCATGTAGCCGAGACCTTTCAGCCGGTCCTCGACGCCGGAGAAGTCCTCTTCCTCGGCTTCGCCGCGGCCGACCTCGCCGTAGGGGCCGTACTCGACGGACCGGGCGGCCGTCTCTGAGTCGTCGTCGAACGCTTCGAGCAGGACGCGGCCGTCGGTGTCCTCGGGGACCGGTTCGCCGAGCGCGTGCAGGAGCGTCGGCGCTACGTCGACGACGGTCGCGCCGTCGACCGACGCGCCGGCGGCCACGTCGTCGCCCCACGCGAAGAAGATTCCCTCGGGACGGTGGGACGCCTTGAGCTGGCCGCTGTCGATGCAGACGTCCTCAGTGAGCGAGGCGCGGACCTCGTAGCCGGGCCGGCCCTCCAGGACGATGTCGGCGGAGTGTTCGTCGTCGTCGTAGATGTCGTCGCCGTCGAACACCTCGAACACGGGGTCGCCGGTTTTGGGGTCCGTATAGCTCTCGAACAGCTCCATCAGGCGAGCTTTGACCTCGGGGACGCGCTCGCGCGGGACGATGCCCTCGTCGAACCGGTCTTCGGCGTTGACGAACACGTGGCCGGAGCCGTGGACGAACGCTTCGGTCTTCGAGAAGTCCGCGTCGTACAGCGCGTGGTCGCCCGGAACCTGGTCGGCGACGGAGTCGACGAACCGGTCCGGCAGGTGTCGGGCGACGGTGTCGATGTCGAGGTTGACCGCGCCGAGCGTCTCCTCGATGCGTTGTTTCGTCAGGCCGAAACGCTGGAGCGCGCCGCGCTTTTTGTCCTGCTTTCGGACGAGGAACCCTTCCCGTTCGAGCAGCGTGTTCGCGCAGGCGTACTGGTCGATGGGGCCGAAACCGTGGTCGGAGACCACGTAGAGGTTCGCTCCGCGCTCCTCGACGTAGCGAAGCACGTCGCCGAGAATCGTGTCGAGCAGGCGGTAGTGCGCCAGCAGCGTCTCCTCGTCCCAGATGAGATGTTGGAGCCGGTCGGGTGCGGTGAAGACGAAGAAGAACAGTCGCCAGTCTTCCTCCGTCATCAGTTTCGAGAGTAGTTTGCGGCGCTGGGTAGCGAGGTTCTCGATGGCGGCGGGGAACTCGTCTTTCCGGTCGTGGTAGTCCGCGTACCGCATCCCGATGATGTAGTCGGGGATCTCCTCCTGGATTTCCTCCGAGAGCGACTTCGGACTCGTGAATCGGTCGTTGAAATCGGGCGTGAGCATTCCGGTGACCATCTTGCCGTCGATGTCGGTGGCGGGGTAGGTCATCGGCACGTTCGCCACGATAGACGGCGACAGCATCTCCCAGAGCGTCGGGCGCGAGAGATCCGAACTCGTGTACATCTCGCGGCGATAGTCCTCCATGAGTCGCTGGAAGTCGTAGAGACCGTGTTTGTCCGGCCAGACGCCGGTCGCAATGGAAGGCCACGCCAGCGGCGTCGACGCCGGGCGAGTACTCTGAAGCGAACCGGACGCACCCTCGTCTGCGAGACGCTTGAAGTTAGGCAGATGCCCGTCGTCTATCCACGACTGAAGCATCCCCCACGGGACGCCGTCGAGTCCGAGCACGAACGCTCGCGTCGTTGAGTCAGAATGCATTGCTACTACACGGAGACATACCGGATACGCGCTTTGTTATGCGTCGCGTATTCCCTCACTCGGTCTGAGTAGGTCGGCGTTGAGAAGCGTCGTGAGCCGAAAATCGAGGGAAACTCTAGCTACTCGAACCCGTCGCGGGTGACGTACAGCGTGTACTCCGAGTTCGACTGGACGAGGTTCAACTGCCGCTGTGTCGGCAGCGACTCGTACTCGGCCTTGGTGTACGCCTTCTCGTTGTACAGCAACACCTCACGTTGGTAATCCGTCTCTGTCGTGACGAAGTATCTCGGACCGTCGAACTGTCCGGAGACGTTGCTCACGTTGTTGCCGCCGCCTTCGATCGGCACGTTAGCGACCGGCGGGCCGGCCGGGTCGGTGATGTTCTCGAAGCCGTACACCGCGTCGGAGAACCGCTCGGGACCGCCGCCGGTCGACGAGAAGAACACCTCTCCGTTTCGGTGCTCGAACGTCGTCTCGTAGCCGGAGTACTGCTGTTCGGAGACGTGCTGGGTCGTCTTGACGATGTACGGCGACGGGAAGATGACGACCATCGACATCGCCAGCATCGCGACCATCACCACGGCGGCGACCGAGCGGGCGGCGTCGAACGTGAGCCGGCTCTGCAGGCCGCCGACGATTTTACTCAGCGCCACCGCACCGACGATAGTCGCCACGACGAAGATGAAGCCGAGCTGTCGGTAGCCGAGCGTCGGCGACCCGACGAAGTACGCGCCGAACAGGCCGACCAGCGGAACCAGCGCGACGCCGAGGTACAGCACGAGCGACTGACTCCGCACGTCGTCGTCGAGGCGGCCCGTCGACGTGAGTAGGAAGAACAGCCCCGTGAGCACAGCGTAAATCGTGGCAACGAGGAAGATTTTCACGAACAGTTCCTCCAAGCTCACACCGATACTCTCAGCGCCCCCACCCGTCGTACTGATTTGGTCACTGCCCACGAACGCAGCCTGCAGGATATCGACGTACACACCCTCGAACGCGCCTTGGAACCGGTCGCGCGGAATCATCCACGCGAACAGGAACAGTCCTAACAGACCGGTTTGAGCGTACACCGGCCGGTGACTGGCGACGATAGAGTCCATCGCCCGCCTGCGTGCGAGGAACTGGATGATACCGATCGTCCCGCAGACGATAAAGAGGTTCAACGCCTGCATCGGGTGGTAGAGTACGAGACCCGCGCCCACGAGGAAGAACAGCGCCCCGAAGACGAACGGGCCGCCGGAGACGTCGTCGAACGAACTCTGGACGTAGCGGACGAGTAAGTACAGCGCGAGCGTGGCGATGAATATCGCCTGCGTACTCGGATGCGGCATCAGGTGCACTGCGATGTGGTTTAGCGGCAGGAGCAACCACGCCGAGAATGCGCCGAACACGAGCGCTCGGCTGCTGCCGGTCATCGCACGCGCCGTCAGCGGCACGAAGATGAGGAACACGACGAGCGTGACGACGACGACCAGCATCATGGAGCGTCGAAGTCCCATCGCCGTGACGAGGTCTATTGCGTCGGTGAGGCTATGGAGACTCGGATAGAACATCTGCTGAGGCAGAACCGATGCGCGCTGGATCGAGCGCGCCCACCCCAGGTGACTCAGCGAGTCGCCCGCCCCGACGAAGAAGTAGCCGCGAACGAGCGGCATCGAGACGACGGTCGTGATCGCGCTTCCGCCGAGGATGAGCGCCCAGAGGCGCGTCCGCCCCGCCGGGAGAAACAGCGCGTACACGGATGCGACGAGAACCGCAGCGCCGATCGCAGCCCAGACTGCGACCGGCGTTCCGGCGTATATCGATAGCTCGTACCCGGTCGCCGGGACGCTTCGCGCGTAGAGAATCGCCCCCGCGAGCGCGAAGAATCCGACGGCGAGAAGCCCGGTCGCGACGAGGTCTTCGCCGTCGGAAGACTCGTCGCCGGCCTGTCTGAAACTCATGAACAGTTACAGAGATAGCGAAGAACAGCCATTGTTAATCGCCTCCTTCGGAGAGGAACTCCGAAGCCAAAAAGCCCCGTACGGCCTCGAATCGGCGCTTCTGCTGCTGTTCGAGGCGTTCTTCGAAGGTCGCGTCTTCGTCGCCCCACAGACCGGGATGGGTGAGCAGCTGCATCCGCTCGGGGATACCGCCCTCGAACGGATGGCCGCTACGCCAGCGCTGGCCGGAGTCCCCGAGATAGGTGACGGCGCTGAAGAATCGCGGTTCGTAGCTGTTCACGAACCCGTTGAACGACCGGTCGAGCGTCCACTCGGGGGGAATGTGAAACGCAATCGTCTCGGTGAGGTCGTCGACGACGGAGTCGAGCGTCTTTCGTTCGCCGTCGATTCGGCGGAGCAAGTCGGATTCGAGCGGTTCCTCGCGCCAGTACTCGTGCGTGCTGAAGTGAAGTCCGACGTCGTGTCCGAGCGCTTCGATCTCCGCGATAGTCTCTCGGATGTCTCTCGCGTGAACGTTGTAGAACGGGGTCGTCACGAGAAAGAAGTACGTCGACTGCACGTCGCGGTCGGCCTCCATTCGAGCCATCCGAAGCGCCTTCTCCGGCGACCAGTCGACGTCGTGTCGAAGGATAACTTGTCCGCGCGACGGCATCCGCTCGTAATCTGTAAACGAGTAGCCGTCCTCGATGAGCGAGTCTAAGAGACGACCGTACTCGTCGAAGGTAAACTCCATCGGAATGTCCGTTCACTAGAAGTCGGCTTTGGAATGAGGGGGCTAATCCAGCGTAGGTGGCGGAGAGCCGACCAAATGTGGGGTAGGTGAAATATAACAATGACCGGGCCAAAGATAGAACCACGTGTGACAGAGAAGCAGTCTCGTTCAGGAGTAAGCAGACGAACGTACCTGGCGGGACTTGCTACGGGACTGACGGTCGGGGTGGCCGGCTGTGTCGACTCGTCGGGTGACCCAGCCACGATGTCGAACGGGTCCATCGACGAGACCGGCAACTCGGTGTCGAACTCGGGGATTCCGTACGCAGGTCGGTATCAGAATGTCGTCGACGTTGCAGCGTCGGGAGCCGATACGAGCGGTTCGGAGGCGATAAACGGGCTATTGGACAGAGTCGTGGGCGACGATACGCTTCTGTACTTCCCCGAAGGGGAGTACCGCATCGACGCGATTTGGGCGATACAGGACCACCGGAACGTCGGCATCGTAGGTGAGAACGCGACGTTCCGTCCGCCCGACGGACAGAGCGGTGTTTGGCTGAGCTTCGACAGAGTCAACGGACTTCTGTTCGAGGGAGTGTCGGTAGCCTGCCGAGGAGAGGGGGTTGCACCCCAGATACAGGTGTTCTGCGACGGTGGAAGGAACGTTGTTCGGGACATCAGTCTCTTGAGCAGGTACACAGTCTCACGCCGAACTCAGGCGTTCACGTGCAGGGTATCGGGTTCCGAGACGGAGCTGCTGGTCGAGAACGTCGACATGTCGAAGGGGTCGACACACTCGACAGCAGTGTTCATCTTCCCGACGAGCGACCCCGGGTCGATAACGTTCAAGGACTGCCGCATAATCGGATGGGAGGAGCAGGGCCTGTACGGTTCGGCCCACGGTGGGCCGATGAAGGTACTTGGCGGCGAGTACGCGAACAACGGCCTCTCACAGATCCGTGTTGGTGGCGGGAACGCGGACACGGCCGCGCTCGTGAAAGGGGCGACGATCCGAATTGACGAACCACGACCCGACATGAAGAACATGCGCGGGATCTGGCTCAAAGAGGGAGACGACACCGTCATCGAGGACTGTACCATCAAGATAACCAGTCTCGACGGAACGCTGAGTTCCGGTGGCATCGTCGTCGACAAGGAGCACGGCAAAACGACGGTCAAAAACACGGATATCCTCGTCAACGCGCCGACTTACGGAATCAAAGCCCGGTATCCGAAACCGGGGAACTTCTACGCGCCGAGCCTTCGTTCGAGGCCCGAACAGTGGGACATCAACCTGGAGAACGTCCGGATTCACGGGAACGGAACGGGGTGGAGTGCGGTTCAGGTGGAGGGCCGCGACGAGACGGTGCTGAATCAGGTGGATATCAAACAGTCCGGGACGAACCGCGACGGAATCGACATCATCGACTCACCCGGAACGGTGCTGAAGAATCTCTCGGTCGTCGTCGGCCGATACCCGCTGTTGGTGGGCATAAATCAGGAAAGCGATGACTGCGGCGTGCTCCTCGGAGAGAGCTCGCGCCTCGAGAGCAGAAACCACCAGACGAGGGCCGAGGCGGACCGGCATCTCGTCGACGAGACGCTCCCGTTCTGCATCGACAGACAGTTCTTCGGGGAGGGAACCAGCAACGGACGGTTCGCGATCACCGGCGTCAACAACAGCGGCGTGGTCGGAACGTTAGTCGACATATCCTGAGATATTCCTTTTCGGTACAGTTCACAGAGTCGGACGACGGGGCCTTTGTAAGCAAGAAATAACCGGACGGAGAATTCCTAATGGAGTGTTAATCGGCGATTTACACGGTGGGATAACCCGTCAAACACCCGAAAATGGCGTTTCATTGCTATTAATCAGATTTCCATACATTCACGAAATTCTAAGGTTTCATTCAGGAATTAGTGAATGTATCCAGGAATAATCGGGCAGACTAGGAAAGATTTATAGGTGCAGTCTTATCTTAACCGAGTGCATGGCACGCGAACTGGCAGTCAACGATACAGAAGAAGAGTCGACTACTGATGGCGATAACGACGGATTACTCCTCGGTCGCCGGTCCTATCTCCAGATGGCCGGCGCAGCCGCGGCGGCTGCAGCGACGGGCGCCGGTGCCAGCGGCGTCGCGTCCGCAGCAGTCTCGGAAAACAACTACAACACCGTCGTCAACATCGCCGAAGCAGGTGCGGACACCTCCGGCAACCGGACGATAAACAGCGTTCTCGAAGACCACCTCCAGAACAACACGCTCGTCAAGTTCCCGAAGGGTACGTACAAGCTCGCCCCGTTCAGCAAGAGCGGCCTCAAGAACTTCGCGATGGTGGCCCCGAACGGCGCAACCATCGTCCCCGACCACTCCGGCGGTACGACCCTCATCAGCCTCTCGCGAGCGCAGGGCGTACACATCGAAGGTTTCGACGTCGAACAGCCGGGCAGCACGTCCTCCCGCGTCGTCTTCAAAGCGACCTCCGGAACGAACGTCCTCAAGAACTGGCGGCTTCTCGACCGGCAGGACGCCGGTAGTGAGGTCGGCGGCGCATTCCTCCAGTGCGCTGGCTCCGACACCGTCCTGACGCTCGAGAACGTCGACTTCTCGAAAGGCGGTCTCGGCATGGGCGTCTGGGTCCGACCGACCATCGTCGGCGACTACCCCGACGTCGGCGAGGTTCCGGAACTCGACCCCGCCGGGACGCTCAACTTTGTCAACTGTGACGTCAGCCGCTGGGACCACGAGGGACTCTACGCCAGCGCTCACTCCGGCCCCGTCAACGTCATCGGCGGCCGCTACGCGAACAGCAACATTCAGCAGATTCGTACCGGCGGCCCGAAAGCGGTCGTCAAAGGCGCGGAAGTCGTCTGCGACGACAAAAGCCACACGCCGCGGGACCGCAACGCCCGCGGTATCTGGATGAAGGAAGGCCACGAGATGCTCATCGAGGACTGCGACATCATCATGAGCGACGTCGGTGCGTCCTCGGGCGCCATCGTTCACGGAACTGAAGGTGGCAAGATGACGGTTCGGAACACCCGAATCAAAATCGACGACAACGTCAAGGCCCTGAAATCGCGCTCACCCAAGAGCTGGCCGTTCCGCGCCGTCTCGATGGACTCCGCGCCCTCCTCCCGACGCCTCGTCATGGAGAACGTCAGCGTCACGGGCACCGCATCGGGCGACGAAGCGATTCTCATCTACGGCCGCGACGGCTCCGAACTGCGCAACCTCTGTGTCGAACAGAACGGAAGCAACCAGAACGGTATCCAGATCAACGGTTCGAGCAACGTCACCCTCCGCGACTCCACCATCAACGTCACCGGTCAGGCGACCGTGTTCAACAGCTCCAACGTGAACACGGCCAACGTCTCCGGCAGCGAGAGTTGCCCGACGCCGAACTTCGATGGGCGGCCCGTCGAGTACGACGGCAATACGGGCGGTTCAACCAACGAATCCGGTCTTCCGAACCACGTCGAAGTGACCGGCGACGGCAACTACGCCTTTGCGGCTTCGGGCGAGATCAAGAACGCCGGCAAGGCAAACCTCGAAAAGGAAGACTCCATCGAAGCCCAGACGGCCAGCGGCACGGTCGTCAACGGTGGGACCGACTCCTACGGATTCGAAGGGGAACTCAACGCGCTCGATGCCGACGACGGCGTCACCGTGAAGCTCAACGGCGAGGCGGTCAACGCGGCCGACTACCCGTCTGTGTCCCGCCCGAACGTCATCGCAATCAGCGGCGACAACGGTCTTGCGAGCTACGAGTTCACCGTCGACGGCGAACTCGGCGTCGGCCCCGCTAGCGCCGGAACGTTCAACGAAGAGGACAACATCCACGGCGCGACGGCCGAAGGCGCAACCGCCGGCGGCCGGGACGCGTACTCGTTCTCCGGGAACATCACGCAGTTCCGCTTCACCGAGGGAACGGCGACGGTGTACGTCAACGGTCAGGAAGTCGACCCCTCGGAACTCGGGTCCGACACGACTGACGGCGGCAGCACCGACGATGGTTCCAGCGACGGTAGCACTGACGACGGCAGCACCGACGACGGTAGCGAGGAAGAGGGTCGCGGCGACACCGGCGGCGAGGAAGAGGTCGAGCGCGACTCCGACCACCCGCACCTGCTCGTCATCAACGGTCCGAGCGAGGGCGTCACCAACTACTCGGTGGCAGTGACCGGCGAGATCAAGCACACCGACATCGTCGGCACCGTCGACGCCGAAGACGAAGCCAACGGAAACAAGGCCAGCGGCGCGGTCGCTGGTGGCATCGACGCGTACCTCTTCTCGGGAGACATCACGCAGTTCAACCTGAGTGGCAGCGCGAGCGTCGACCTGAAGAAGGATTACCAGCAAGAGTAGACCGCACGAACGCCTGGTAACCAGGCACGGTTCGTCGGTGCCCGCCCGACACTCCGCTTCCACATCACACAGACGGACATCAGTTAGGTCCCGTCGATTCGGTATACACCACCGTCAACCGCGGGCAATTCACGCCACCCACTCTGACATACCATTCTTCCGGGTGGCTGTTTCGAGACGCGCGAGCGGTAGCGCAGTCGGTCGAACTCGAAAGCACCGGCGAGAAAGCGCAGAATCGACTGCGTCGTCAGTCGAGGGCAACGAACGAGCTACTCGACGGTGACGCTCTTTGCGAGGTTCCGCGGTTTGTCGATAGGTCGGCTCAGCATCGCCGCCGCGTGGTACGACAGCAACTGCAGTTGGACGTTCGCGACGACACCCGCGAGTTCGAGGTTCGTCTCGGGGATTTCGAGGACCATATCCGCGAGGTCGCGGACGCTTTCGGGGTCGCTCGTCACCGCGATGATGGGCGCGCCGCGAGTTTTCGCCTCGGCGAGACTGTGGACGGTTTTGTCGCTGTCGAGGCCGTCGACGATACCGATGATAGGCGTCGACGGGGTGACCAACGCGAGCGGCCCGTGTTTGAGTTCGCCGGCGGCGAAGCCTTCGGCGTGCTCGTACGTGATCTCCTTGAACTTCAACGCTCCTTCCAGCGCCACCGTGTAACCGGTGTTGCGGCCGATGAAGAAGTACGAGTCCACGTCGCGGTACGTCTCGGCGACGGACTGGACGGACGTCTGTTCGAGAACCGATTCGATGACGTCCGGAAGGTCTCGAATCGCCGCGAGCATCTCCTCGGAGCCCTCGGACGGTTCACCGTCGTGGCGGTCACGGTAGTACTGTTCGACGAACAAGGCGAGGCAGACGACTTGCGAGGAGAACGTCTTCGTCGCCGCGACACCGATCTCCGGGCCGGCGCGGATGAACAGCGTATCGTCGCATTCGCGGGCGGCGGTGCTGCCGACGACGTTCGTCACCGCGAGCGTCCGTGCGCCCGCGTCCTGGGCTTTCCGTAGTGCAGTGAGCGTGTCGGCGGTTTCACCGCTCTGGGTGACCCCGACGACGAGCGTGTTCTCGTCGACGTGCGGAATTGCGGTAGCGTACTCGCTGGCGAGGAACGCCTGTGCGGAGAGCTGTCGGTTGGCGCACATTTGGACCGCGTACTTCGCGGCGTGATAGGAGGTACCGCAGGCGACGAACTGTATAGATTCGACGTCCTCGAACGTCCCCGACGGGAACTCTTCGAGCGCGAGTTCGTTCGACTCCGGCTTGACCCGACCCTCGATGGCCTGCCGGAGCGAGTGGGGCTGCTCGTAGATCTCTTTGAGCATGTAGTGGTCGTATGCGCCTTTGCCGGCCTGTTCGGGGTTCCAACTCACCGTCTCGACGGCCGGTTCGGCGATCGAACCGCTCGCGTCGGTGAGCGTGTACCCGTCGGGCCTCACAACCAGCATGTCGCCGTCGTCGAGATAGACGACGCGGTCGGTGTACTCGAGGAACGCGGGGACGTCGCTCGCGAGGTAGTAGCTGTCGTCGCTGACGCCGAGCACCAGCGGCGACCCCTCGCGGGTCGCGTACACGGCGTCGTCGCCTTCGACGATCATCGCAATCGCGTAGCTACCGGAGAGCTGGTCGACCGTCTTTCGGAACGCGGTCTCCGCGTTGTCGCCCGCGTCGAGGTACTCCTCGATGAGGTGCGGGACGACCTCGGTGTCGGTGTCGCTACGGAACTCGTGGCCGTCGGCCGTGAGGCGCTCTCGGAGCTCGCCGTAGTTGTCGATGATGCCGTTGTGGACGACGGCGACGCGCTCTTCGCAGTCCGTGTGGGGATGGGCGTTGTCGTCCGTCGGCGGCCCGTGGGTGCTCCAGCGGGTGTGACCGATACCGACCGGGCCGAGAACCTGTCCGTCGGCCAAGTCACGGAGTTCGGAGACGTTGCCCTGGCGCTTGACGACGGTCGGCCGCGAACCGTTTCGCTGCTTGACCGCGAGACCGGCGGAGTCGTACCCGCGGTACTCGAGGTTCGAGAGTCCTTGGAGCAGCTCCTGGACACCGTCGTCGCCGCCGACGCGGGCGATGATTCCACACATGTTAGCCGCCTCCTCCGTGTCGACTGGGAGCAGGCGCTCGTTCGACGGGATACGTCGGAGTCTGTTGTTCCTGTGTCATGGGTAATTTCGTTCTGCGACTTGAGGGTCGAGTGAACGAACAAGCCTATACGTGGTACAATCATTGTTATACGCTAATTGACGGCGGGCAACCCTGCCCTAATCAAGCGAGTAAACCGTCTAGATTGCCGTATTGACCGGTTTTGCGTGCGGATATGGGATAGCGGGGCGGAGCGAGGTGTCCGATGGAACGGCCGGGAGAGAACACTAAAAGGCGGCTACTACCCGGGCTATGACTGCGAAAAATCGAGGGCCGAGCCGTCGATAGCGAGTGGCTACTTGATTCGAGAGAACTTCTCGGCCGCGACGCGGCGGGTCTCACGGACATCGCGCGCGTGGACCAGCGAAACGCCGAGGACCGACGCGACGAACGCGATGGTGACGAGGACTTGTAGCAGTTGGCCGACGGCAGCTAGCTGAAACAGGATAGCGAACGATCCGCCGATGAGACTGAGACCGAGGTACCGTTTCTCCCATTCGGTTTCGATCTCGGTGTCGTTGTTCAGATACATACCGAGCAGGTCGGCGTTCTCCGAGAGCGTGATGTTGCCGCGGTCCTGTTCGTACTCGATGATACCCGCCTTGTCCATCTTCGGAAGGTGGGTCTGGTAGAGCGCGACGTAGACACGCTTTCGCTGGTCGGAGTTGAGTTCCTGGACTTCGATATCGTTCTCCCAGGCGGCGACCTGTTCGGCGAGTTCCGAGAGCGTAACCGTCCGCTCGACTTCCATGAGATATCGGAAAATGTCCCGGCGACGACGGTTCTTCAGTAGCTCGAAGATGACGTCGAGCGAGAGCTGTTGGTCGTCGTCCTGTTGGGACTCCTGGAGTTGGTCGAACTTACTTTCTGCGACGCTCATTTGTAGAACACGCTTCCGTTGCTGTCGCTGCTGGTCGAGTTCGTATCGTCGTGGTAGTTATTCGTCGAGTGGAGACGCCGCTCTATAGACCGCATCCGTACTTGCATGGTTGACACACCAGTTATCAATCACTACTTATCACATGATAAGCGCCCCCATCCATTTCACAGGGCGAGAAAACCCCACCCCGAATTTTCATCAGTTGAAACTAACGTTTGTCGGTGCATACCATGAGTCCGTCCGAGCATAACCGCGAGACATCGAAATACAGTGAGAGCCTACGACATCGGTGCTTTTCGTAAGGCGACATTGTCCGCCCGCGAGCTACCTCTGAAATCCGACTCGAAGGCTATTTCGCGGCGTTTATCACCAGTTTTGTCCCTCACGATTCCGGAACGACTCGTCGAATCGAATCGCAGCACCACGTCCGATGGGACGGAACTCGGAGCGATGTAGCCTCGCGTGCGCAGCAGGTGTGATGCAGAACGTACGGTCGGGGAACGGAGTCGTGTTTACGAACAAAGTGACGTTAACCAAGCACTCCCGTCGGAGGGTTTTCCTCCGCGAATTTCGTACGGCGAAGAAGTCGTCAGTTTCGGGGGAGATCGTTAGGAAACGTATACTAATGCTGTCTCCAGAGCCTTCAACGTGTAATGTTCGGGACCAGTGGAATACGTGGCCCCGTCGGGAGAGTCGTGACGGCGGACCTCGCTCTCGACGTCGGTCGAGCCCTCGCCTCTCAGGGTGCACAAACGATAGTCGTCGGACGGGATCCCCGGGAGAGTGGGTCCGCTCTCGCCGACGCGGTGAGCGCCGGCGCACGTGAGTGTGGCGCAGACGTCGTCCGCGTCGGCGTCGCAGCGACACCGACGGTCGCACGGAGCGTCGGCTGGCTGGACGCGGACGCGGGTGTCGTCGTCACGGCGTCTCACAACCCGCCGACCGACAACGGTTTCAAACTCTGGACACCGAGCGGGCAGGCGTTCGACCGACCGAAACGCCGGGAGATCACTCGACGGATCAACAGCGAGGCGTTCGAGTTCGCCGACTGGAACGAACACGGCAAGGAGTGGTCGTGGAACCAAGCGATAGAGACGCACGTCGACCGAATCGAGGCGGCGCTCGACCCGATTCGAGGGTTGACCGTCGCCGTCGACGTCGGAAACGGGGCCGGCGGTGTCGTCGCCGAAGCGCTCGAACGACTCGGCTGCTCGGTCGAGACGCTCAACGCCCAACCGGATGGCCGGTTCCCGGGCCGTCCGAGTGAACCGACCGCGGAGAACTGTACGTCCCTCTGTGAGTTCGTCGCCGCGACGGACGCCGAGCTCGGAATCGCCCACGACGGCGACGCCGATCGGATGATGGCCGTCACCGAGACCGGTGAGTTCGTCTCCGGAGACGTGTTGTTAGCGTTGTTCGCGCGCGAGGCGGTCAAGCCCGGCAAGCAGGTCGCCGTCCCCGTCGACACCAGCCTCCTCGTCGACGACGTGGTCGCCGACGCCGGCGGATCCGTCGTCCGAACGAAAGTAGGCGACGTATACGTCGCTGCCGAAGCCGCAAAACCAGACGTTGTGTTCGGTGGCGAACCGAGCGGGGCGTGGATATGGCCCGACGAGACGCTCTGCCCGGACGGTCCGTTCGCCGCCTGTCAGCTAGCGTCGCTCGTGAGCAGACGGGGGCCGCTATCGACGCTCGTGTCTGAAGTAGAACAGTATCCGATCCGCCGGAAGTCGATTCGAGTGACCGACGAGTTGTCCACGATCGAAACCGTTCAAGAACGACTCACGGCCCAGTACGCTGCCGTCGACACGACCGACGGCGTTCGCGTCGAGCGCGACGACGGCTGGTTCCTCGTCCGTGCGAGCGGTACCGAACCGATCATTCGGCTCACCGCGGAAGCCCGAACCGACGAGGAAGCCGACGCCATACTCGCCGAAGTGAGCGAGATCGTCGACGGCGTGAGAGAAAAAGCCCCGAGCATTGATCTCTCCGACTGAGCGCTCATTTCACAACGTTCAACACCGTAAGCTTTCGTTTCGCGTGAAACCGACTCCTGCTCTTACGTGCAATCCGGCTGACCTGCTATTTGATGACGCGGACCGTCGAGCAGCGCACGGGAGACAGAGGGGACGAGTGCCCGGACTGCGGAGGGCCGCTCGTCACCGACACGGAGCGAGGGGAGCTCGTCTGTGACTCGTGCGGTCTCGTAGCAGAGGAGACTGCTATCGACCGAGGGGCAGAGTGGCGTGCATTCAACAAACAGGAGCGAGACAGTCGCTCGCGTGTCGGAGCGCCGATAACGCAGATGATACACGACAAGGGGTTGACGACCGAGATCGGCGCGGGCAACCGCGACGCGCACGGTCGAATGATCGACTCCGAAAAAAGACGACAGCTGTCGCGCATGCGCACGTGGCAGGAGCGGATTCGAACGCGGAACGCGGACGAGCGGAACCTGCAGTACGCGCTGAGCGAAATCGACCGAATGTCGAGCGCGCTGGGGATACCCGACTCCGTCCGAGAGGTGGCGGCGGTCATCTACCGCCAGGCACTCAACAAGGATCTGATTCGGGGGCGCTCCATCGAGGGGATCTCGACGAGCGCGCTGTACGCAGCGTGCCGTCAGGGCAACGTCCCCAGAAGTTTGGAGGAAGTGTCCAGCGTCTCGCGCGTCGAACAGCGCGAGATTGGCCGGTCGTACCGGTACATCGCGGACGAACTCGACCTCCAGTTAGAGCCGACCGACCCCGCGCAGTACCTTCCGCGCTTCTGCTCGAAGCTCGGCGTCAGCCACGAAGTGCAGGCACAGGCGCGCGAGATTCTGGAGAAAACGACTGCGACGGGACTTCACTCCGGGAAGTCGCCGCCGGGATACGCCGCAGCGGCGATCTACGCCGCCGCCGTACTCACCGATACGAACCTGACGCAGCGTGAAGTCGCGGAGGTAGCACAGGTGACGGACGTCACGATCCGAAATCGCTACCGCGAACAGCTCGAGGTCGTCACGTAACGGACAGGACGGTCCAGTCGGGATAGCCGGAGCGCAGACCGAGTTTTCACCGGGGCGGCCGCGAGCTGTCATCCGATTTCGCTCAGAGAGAAGGAAATACAGCTCCGCCCTCTAATTAGGCCAAGATTTCAGCCCGGTAACTAGCATATAACGAAGGGGGTAGCTCTTTATGAATGCAATGGCGCACGTGGACTTCCCTCGGCGCTGAGCCGGCACTTGCCCGGATGTCGGTTCGCAGGCCATCTACGCTCGCTCGGCTACTGGCCGTGGAGCCGAAACGAATGCGTCGGTCTGCACCCTTTTGACGAAATTGCACCTTCGACCGGAGGTTATCCCGTCGAAGCTTCTCTCATCGAACTTTCCTCGGTGATTTTCCCCTCTAAGGGGCACAGCTCGTCGGTCGACTCGCAGCGACGAACAGAAATCGGTCGCGGTGTCTCAGTTATCGTCGCTCGATAGCTCGTCCGTTCGCTCGGCGACTGCCCCCGACTGCTCCATGCCGATCTGCACTAGCGCGGTGTGTAGCTCGCGTTTCTTCGCGCTCTCGATTTCGGGGTAGTCGAGCGTGAGTCGCTTCAGGAACCGACGAAACTCGCGCCGGGTCTCTTCGGGGAGATACAGCGTCGTCGGTACCCACTCGGGCTCTTTGTCAGTTTCTGATTCAGAGTCAGTCTCGTCTCTCGGGTCCGACTCGGCGGATGATGCCGATTCGGCTCCGGAGTCGGCCGCCGACTCTTCGTCGGTTTCCTCAACGGAGCGCCGAGACCGATCGCTCGTGTCCGTCGCCGCGCCGAACCGATCCCCGAGTCGGCGAGTTGAACGCTGTAGGTCGTCGTCTTCCGCCGTCATGGAAGGAACCTCAAACTAGCGAATCGAGAGCACAGTCGCGCTTGCCCCGTACGTCTGCCTCTGTGTTTCGGAATCATAGTCTGGACGATGTTCGGAATCATGGTCTGGATGATGGTCGGAATCGTAGTCAAGGTGATGTAGTACATTATCTAATTCATACCCCGTTCGACGTCCGCTGCGAGACGGTCGAAGATCGGGACCATATCCGACGCCTCGTTGTACGCATAGAGCGTCTCTCCCCTCCGCATTGCGTATTTGATATCGGCGCGCTTTCTGATTTCGTACGGAAGCACGAGTTCTTCTAACCCGGGCGTCGAACGAATCGTTTCGAGCGTTGACTTTGCGACGCCGTCTCGGGGGACCAAGTTCGGCGCGATGCCGAGGACGTCGACATCGATACCGAACGCGGCCTCGATCTCCTCGATTTCGTCGAGCGCCATCTCCAGCGCATCGAGCGACGAGTCCTCGGCCTGAATCGGTATGAGTAGCCGACGCGACGCGAGAATCGCGTTGTCGGTGAGGACACCTAAATTCGGCGGACTATCGACGAGCACGTAGTCGTAACTGTCGTCTGGAAGCGCCGAAAGGACGTTCTGGAGTCGGCGCTCCCTGTTTCTCGCGTTCGAGAGCGCGTCCACGACACCGCGCATGTCGTAGTTGCTCGGCACGAGGTCGACACCTTCGTCGGTTTCGACGACGAGGTCGGTCGGATCGCCGCGAGCGTTGCCAGTGAGATGGAGTGCAATGTTGTCCGTGTCCGCTCGGTACAGTTTCTCCTTGAGACCGAAGTGACGGGTGAGATACCCCTGTGGGTCGAGATCGACCGCTAGAACTCGGTGATCACGTCGCGTCAGCCCGACCGCGAGATGGGCGGTTATCGTCGTTTTACCGACGCCCCCTTTCTGGTTCGTAATTGCAATCGTGTGCACGGGTGCCGGCAGTTCATATCGTGATGCAATAATGTTTCGGGTGCAGTACATTAGATAATGCAGTGCATCTCAAATTTTGATAATGCAGTGCATTTCGTTCGGAATTATAATGTAGTGAATTGAAAAATGTAGTGCATTTTTGAAGAGAGGAGAGACAGCATTGACAAACTGAGAGGAACGACAAAAGAAGGCCAGAACCGGGCGTTAGACGACTTGCCAGAGATTCAGCCAAGAGGTGAACTAACCGAACAGTGAACGGTCAACCAGTGTCTCACGAGGCTCGACCCAGAAAGTAGTCAGAGCGGTCACTGAACGTAGGAGTCGATATCACTCTGTATAAGAAGAGTTGTACGAAGTAACTGAGCTCGGAATAGTACGATGGCCGTCGTTACCGGGAGTCAGCGTAGAGGACGAATTTGTGGATCGGACTAACGTAGTGCCTCTGCGTTGTAGAGATGCGTCGTCGACAAAACTCTACAACTTGCCTATAGCACCGGAGAGTGTATTCATCGACAGCCGACCTAGTATCTCGGAGGTTCCAGTTGAAACGTGGGTAGAAAATGACGGACGAGAACGATAATCTGCGAGCTCTCGTTGACTGGCCCTTGATCTCGCGAGTGCTCGGACACACACACCACCGCCGCGAATGTAACGGGCTCGAAGGTGGGGGTGGCCTCCGAGACCCGGGTTTTGTTGCCGCTATGTCACCGTTCTGTTCCAGTGTCTGTCAATAGGAATTCATGTCTAGAGACCACCTTTTGTCCTGAGGATAGTGTGATTTTTATATAATGAATGCGAAAAGTCCACTAAGTTAACTTCGTTG